>NZ_JAEUMN010000180.1 GCF_016793225.1 Phenylobacterium sp. | reverse complement strand
ACCAGGACGTGGCGGGTGTCCATCCGGCGCAGCAGGGTGGTGGTGGGCTCGCAGGCCACCACCAGGCCGCGGTTGATGATCGCGATCTGGTCGCAGAGCTCCTGCGCCTCTTCGAGGTAGTGGGTGGTGAGGACGATGGTCACACCCTTGCGGTTCAGCTCGAGCACATAGTTCCAGAGCTGGCGGCGGAGCTCCACGTCGACGCCGGCCGTCGGCTCGTCGAGGATCAGCACCGGAGGGTTGTGGACCATGGCCTTGGCGACCATCAGGCGGCGCTTCATCCCGCCCGAGAGCTGGCGGACGTAGGCCTTGGCCTTGTCGGCGAGCCCCAGCGCGGCCAGCAGCTCGTCCGACCGGCGCTCGGACTTGGGCACGGCGTACATGCCGGCGGCGACTTCCAGGGCCTCCTTGGGCGTGAAGAAGGGGTCGGCGGCGATCTCCTGCGGCACCACGCCGATTGCGGCGCGGGCGTCGCGCGGCTGGCGGTCGATGTCGCGGCCCCAGATCGCGACCGTGCCGGTGGTCTTGCGGCAGAGGCCGGCCAGGATGTTGATGAAGGTGGACTTGCCCGCGCCGTTGGGTCCCAGCAGCCCGAAGATGGAGCCGCGCGGGATGGCGAGGTCGATGCCCCTCAGCGCCTGCATTTCGGGCGTGGTCTTGGTGGCGGCGTAGGTCTTGGTCAGGCCCCTGGCCTCGATGGCGTATTCGGGGAGGTCCATGGGGGTCCGTCGTTGACGCGCGAAGGTGCGCTCGCATACCTAGGCGCGCCGCGCGCGTGAGCCAAGACGCGCGGCGCCGAGGTACCTGCTGCATGGCCCGCAAAGCCGCGTCCACCACCGCCCAGCCGCCCGCCGCCGAGCCCATGCCGGCGAAGCCCGCGCTGACGCCCGACCTGCCCGCGCCGGAGGTGATCACCGTGCGCAGCGGCCGCATCGCCTGCGACGGCGTGGGCGGAGCCCTGGGCCACCCGCGCGTGTGGCTCGAGATGGGCGAGGCGACCTTCGTCGAATGCCCCTACTGCGACCGGCGCTTCGTGCTGGCGGCCTCGGCCGGCGAGGGCGCCGAGGACGAGCGGCTGGCCCCCGGCGTCTACGAAGGCCCGCACGGCCACTGAAACCCGACCGTTCGCCGCAGCCGCGTTGCGGCGGGCGACGTCACACAGGAGCGTGCGTGACATGCGCGCGCTCGTCCTCCTCCTGGCCCTGACGCTCCCGGCGACGGCCTCGGCGCAGGCGCCTGGGCCCGCGAAGCCTGCCTGCGCCGCGCCGGAACACCGGCAGTTCGACTTCTGGGTGGGCGAGTGGGACGTCGTCCGGACCGGCCAGGACCAGGTCGTGGCCCGCAGCCTGATCGAGAGTCTCTACAACGGCTGCGGCGTCCGCGAGAACTGGATGCCCAGGTCGGGCCAGACCGGCGGCAGCCTCAACATCTGGGTGCCCGGCGAGAAGGCCTGGAGGCAGACCTGGATCGACTCGGCCGGGACGCGGGCCGACTTCACGGGCGGCTGGACCGGGCGGCAGATGGTGCTGACCGGCCGCTGGGGCGGCCCGCTGGTGCGGATGACCTACACGCCGAACGCGGACGGCACGGTGCGGCAGGCGGGCGAGCAGTCGGTGGACGACGGCCGCACCTGGACGCCCAGCTTCGACTTCACCTACCGCCGCGCCCGCTGATCCCTTCCCTTCCCGCGAGCGGGAAGGGGGGACCGCCCGCCGAGCGGAGCGAAGAGCGGGTGGTGGGAAGGGCGAGCGGCGGGCAGGGCGCGTGTCTTGAGCGCGGGGACTGGGGCTTACCCTTTCCACCCCTCGCTCTACGCCCTGCGGGCTCGGCGAGCGGTCCCCCTTTCCCGCAAGCGGGAAAGGAAGGGGGCCGGCAGGGGCGCGGGTCTTGAGCGCGGAGACGGGGACTTCGGGAAACGAAGGTTACACCCGCAGCGGCATCAGGATGTACTGGACGTCGGCGTCGGCGGGGTCGAGGACCAGGGCCGGGTCGTTCGGGCCGCCGAAGCGGAATTCGGCGGTCTCGCCCGAGATCTGGTCGGTGATGTCCAGCAGGTAGCGGGCGTTGAACGACAGTTCGAAGGGCTCGCCGTCGTAGTCGACTTCGAGCTCCTCGACGGCCTGGCCGGCCTCCATGTTTCGGACGGTGAGGACGACGCGGCCGGCGTCGATGGCCATGCGCACCGAGCGGCTCTTCTCGGCCGAGATGGTGGCGACGCGGTCGACCGCCTGGGCGAACAGCTTGGCGTCCACGAGGACGGTGCGGTTGTTGTCCTTGGGGATCACGCGGGCGTAGTCGGGGAAGTTGCCGTCGATGACTTTGGAGGTCAGCGCGGCGCCGTTCATCTCCAGGCGCACCTTCTGCGGGCTGATCTGCAGGGTCACCGTCTCGCCGGCGTCGTCGATCAGGCGGCGGAGTTCGCCGATGGTCTTGCGGGGCACGATGACGCCCGGCGCGCCCGCGGCGCCCTCGGGCGCGGGCATGTCGGCCAGGGCGAGGCGCGAGCCGTCGGTGGCCACGGCGCGCAGGCGCGGCGCGCCGTCGACGTTCACCGCGTGCACGTAGAGGCCGTTCAGGTAGTAGCGCGTCTCCTCGGCGGAGATGGCGAAGCGGGTCTTGTCGATCAGCCGGATGAGGTCGCCGACGTCGATGGTCATGGACCCCGAGAAGCCCTCGGCGCTCATCACCGGGAAGTCGCCCGCGGGCAGGACCGGCAGGTTGAAGCGGCTGCGGCCGGCGGCCACGGTGAGCCGCGGATCCTCGCCCGTGAACGACAGCGAGACGTCGGCGCCCTCGGGCAGCTTGCGAACGATCTCGTAGAGGGTGTGGGCGGGGGCGGTGATCTGGCCGGGCTGGTCCACCTGGGCCAGCGCCTCGTCGATGATCTCGAGGTCCAGGTCCGTCGCCGAGAAGGTCAGCCGGTCGCGGTCGGCCGCCAGCAGCACGTTGGACAGGATCGGAATGGTGTTGCGGCGCTCCACGGCGCTCTGCACGTGGCCCAGCGCGCGAAGCAGCGCGGCGCGTTCGATCGTCAGCTTCATCTCAGTCCCGGCTCGCCATACGCACCCGGGCGAATCACCCGCGCCCGCGCGCGCCCCCGGTTCGAGGGACTAGCGACATTAGCGATTTCGTCGCCT
>NZ_JAEUMN010000165.1 GCF_016793225.1 Phenylobacterium sp. | reverse complement strand
CGCCGTAGAGCGAGCGGTGGGAAGGGAAAACCACCGCACGGCGACTGGGCTCACCCCAACCCGCGCCCACCGCCAACCCTTCCCACCATTCGCTCTACGCCCTGCGGGCTCGGCGAACGGTCCCCCCTTCCCGCGAGCGGGAAGGGAAGGAAACACGCTGGGAAGGGAAAGCCCCGCGGCTGGCCTTGGCGCCGCCGCAGTCGCCCGCCTAGATGGAGCCATGCGCACCGACACGCCCCAGCCCATCAAGCTCTCCGAGTACCGTCCGCCGGCCTTCCTGGTGGACGAGGTCCATCTGACGTTCGACCTGCAGCCCAACGCCACGCGCGTGCGGGCGCGGCTGGCCGTGCGCCGCAACGGCGACCACGCCGAGCCGCTCCGATTCAACGGCGAGCGCCTGAAGCCGCTGAGCGTGGCCGTCGACGGCCGCGTCCTCGGCGCCGACGAGCATGCCATCGACGCGGAATTCCTCACGGTCCACGCCGCGCCCGACGCCTTCACGCTGGAAACCGAGGTCGAGATCGACCCGGCCAACAACAAGGCCCTCGAGGGCCTCTACATGTCGGGCGGCCGCTTCTGCACCCAGTGCGAGGCCGAGGGCTTCCGCAAGATCACCTTCTGGCCCGACCGCCCGGACGTGCTGTCGCGGTTCACGGTGCGCATCGAGGCCGACCGCACGTTCCGGCACCTGCTCGCCAACGGGAACCTGATCGAGCGGGGCGAGCTGCCGGGCGGGCGTCACTTCGCGGTCTGGAACGACCCCTTCCCCAAGCCCAGCTATCTCTTCGCCCTGGTCGCCGGCGAGCTCGACGTGCTCGAGGACCGGCTGGTCACCATGAGCGGCCGCACCGTCGAGCTGAAGATCTACGTCGATCCCGGCATGGCCCCGCGCGCCGCCTACGCCATGGACGCGCTCAAGCGCTCGATGAAATGGGACGAGGAGGCCTACGGCCGCGAGTACGACCTCGACCTCTTCATGATCGTCGCCGTGCGCGACTTCAATTTCGGGGCGATGGAGAACAAGGGGTTGAACGTCTTCAACTCCTCGCTGCTGCTCGCCGACCCGGCGACCGCCACCGACGCCGACTACGAGCGCATCGAGGCGGTCGTGGCGCACGAGTACTTCCACAACTGGACCGGCAACCGGATCACCTGCCGCGACTGGTTCCAGCTCTGCCTCAAGGAAGGCCTGACCGTCTTCCGCGAGCAGGGATTCTGCGCCGACATGCGCGGCGATGCCGTCACCCGCATCAAGGCGGTCAAGGCGCTGCGCAGCCGCCAGTTCGCCGAGGACCAGGGGCCCCTCGCCCACCCGGTCCGGCCGTCCAGCTACATGAAGATCGAGAACTTCTACACGGCGACCATCTACGAGAAGGGCTCCGAGGTCATCGGCATGCTGAAGACCCTGATCGGGGCCGAGGCGTTCCGGAAGGGCATGGACCTCTACTTCGAGCGCTGGGACGGCCAGGCCACCACCGTCGAGGCCTTCATCCAGTGCTTCGCCGAGACCTCCGGCCGCGACCTCACGGACTTCTTCGCCTGGTACGAGCAGGCCGGCACGCCCCGCATCGCCGTCTCGGGCCTCTACGACGAGGCCGCGCGGACGCTGGAGCTGACGCTCACCCAGGCCAACCCGCCCACCAGCGGCCAGGCCGACAAGCGGCCGGTGCCGATCCCGGTGACCGTGGGCCTCCTCGACCTCGAGGGCCGCACGCTCGCCTTCGAACGCGACGGCGCCGCCGTGGACGAGACGGTGATCGTCCTCGACCGGCCCGAGCTGAAGGTCACCCTGACCGGCGTCGACAGCCTTCCGGTGGTGTCGGCGCTGCGCGGCTTCTCGGCCCCCGTGGTCATGAAGACCGACGCCGAGCCGAAGGAGCGCTACGTCCAGCTCGCCGCCGACCCGGACCTCTTCAACCGCTGGGAGGCGGGCCAGGACCTCGCCGCCGAGCTGATCCTCGCCCGCGCCGCCGGCAAGCCCAACGAGGTGGGCGAGGAACGCTACGCCGAGGCGGTGGGGCGCGCGCTCCTCGACCAGGCCTCGGACAACGCGTTCAAGGCGCTCCTGCTGGCGCTGCCGTCCGAGACGGACCTGGCGCTGCTGCGCCAGCCTGTGGATCCGGCGGCGATCCACGAGGCCCGCGACGCCCTGCGGCTGCGCCTCGCGCTGCATCTGAACGGCGAGCTTCGCCGGCTGCACACGGGCCTGCAGGACCTGGGCGAGTTCTCGCCCGACGCCGCCGGGGCCGGACGTCGCGCGCTGCGCAACGCCTGCCTCGAGCTGATGGCCGCCAACCCGCGCAACGACGTGGCCGACATCGCCGACGGCCACTACCGCGCGTCGGTGAACATGACCGACATGATCGGCGGCCTGAACGCCCTGATGCTCATCGGCGGACCCGCCTACGAGGCGGCGCTCGCCGACTTCTACGAGCGCTGGAAGGACGAGCCGCTGGTGATCGACAAGTGGTTCGCCCTGCAGGCCCGCGATCCGGGCGAGGAGGCGCTGGGGCGCATCCTGGCGCTCACCGCCCACCCGGCCTTCGACGAGAAGAACCCCAACCGGCTGCGGGCGCTGGTCTCCAGCTTCGCCAACTTCAACAGTGTCCGCTTCCACGACCCCAGCGGCGCGGGCTACCGGTTCCTGGCCGACCAGATCATCGCGGTCGACCGGTTCAACCCGATGACGGCGGCCCGGCTCGTCGACCCGCTGGGCGGCTGGAAGCGGCTGACACCCGAATTGGGTAACCTCATGAAGGCGCAGCTGGAGCGGATCGTCGCGGTCGAGGGACTTTCCAAGAACGTTTACGAATTGGCCACCCGCGCGCTCAACTGATGCGTCGAAGCCCCATGACCGACCGGGGCGGATCAGCTTAGCCTTGTCTCGCGCCGGGCGTGTCGGCCGGTCGCGGGAGGGACGTGAAGGAGCGGCGGCCTTGGCCGAACGCGCGGGGCATGGACTTGCGGGGGTGACGCCGGAACGGCGTAGCCGACCGCGCGCGCCTGACGCCCGACGCTACTCCCGCCCGGCGATCCAGATCGTCCTCGGCCTGCTGCTGGCGGTCGGGGGCCTGGGCGTCGCCCGCTTCCTGCAGGTGGCGCCCGGCCGGCCGGAACTGATCGCCTGGTTCCTCGTGCCGCTTGCCGTCGCGCTCACCCTGGGCGCCCTCCTCGTCCTCGAGATGCGCCGCGTCGAGCGGGTGCAGGCGGCGCGCACCGACTCCGAGCAGCGCTTCCGGATGGCCGTCGAGGCGGCGCGCTGCGGCATCTGGGAGTGGGACCTGGCGGCCGACAAGATCTTCATGTCCGAGGTCACGGCCGCTCTCTTCGGCTGGCGCTCCGGCGTCGTCGACGGCCAGCAGGTGCTGGACCGCGTGGCGCCCGGCCACCGCGACGACATGCGCGAGGCGCTGAGCACCGCGGCCATCTACGGCGACTTCGACGTGAGCTTCCGCGTGCCGCCGCTCGCCGGCGCGCGCCCGGTGTGGATCGACTTCCGCGGTCGCGGCTTCGGCGAGAGCCCCGAGGGCGGCTTCGCCCGCATCATCGGCGTCGCCCTGGACGTGACCGAGGAGCGCCTGGCCCAGGCGCGGGCGCAGTCCGCCGAGAGCCGGCTGCGCGACGCCATCGAGAGCACCTCCGAGGCCTTCGTCCTGTGGGACCGCAACGGGCGGCTGGTGATGTGCAACACCAACTTCCGGGGCTACTTCCAGCTCGACGCCGAGATCCTCAAGACCGGCGTCGGCCGCGAGCAGGTGGAGCGCTCGGCCCGCCTGTCCATCCGGCAGGAGTATCCGGCCCCCGGCGGCCGCCGCGGCGTGCGCGAGGCCGAGCTCACCGACGGCCGCTGGGTGCAGATCTCCGAACGGCCGACCGCCGAGGGCGGCCTCGTGGTCACCGCCGCCGACATCACCGTCCTCAAGACCCAGGAGGAGGCCCGCCGCCTCAAGGAGGAGGAACTCCGCCGCGCCGTGGCCAACCTCGAGCTCAGCCAGGAACAGCTCTCCGAACTGGCCCGCAAGTACGAGGCCGAGAAGATCCGCGCCGAGGCCGCCAGCCAGGCCAAGAGCGACTTCCTCGCCAACATGAGCCACGAGCTGCGCACCCCGCTCAACGCCATCAACGGCTTCTCCGAGATCATGTCCGGCGAGCTCTTCGGCCCGCTCGGCGACGCCCGCTACCGCGACTACGCGAAGGACATCCTGAACTCGGGCCAGCACCTGCTCGCCCTGATCAACGACATCCTCGACATGGCCAAGATCGAGGCCGGCAAGCTCAACCTGCGCTTCGAGCCGATCTGCCTCGAGGAGATCGCCGAGGAAGCGATGCGGCTGGTCCGGAACCGCGCCGAGGCCGCGGGCCTCTCGCTGGTCCTCGACTTCGTTGACCTGCCCGAGGTCGAGGCCGACCACAGGGCGGTGAAGCAGATCCTGCTGAACCTGCTCTCCAACGCCATCAAGTTCACGCCCCGCGGCGGCAGGATCACGGTCAAGGCCGAGCTGCGGGACGACCCGCTCGGCCAACGGGTGAAGGTCTCGGTGCAGGACACCGGCATCGGCATCTCCGCCACCGACCTCGAGCGCCTCGCCCGGCCGTTCGAGCAGGTCGAGAACCAGCACTCGAAGACCACCCAGGGCACGGGCCTGGGCCTCGCGCTCACCAAGTCCCTGGTCGAGATGCACGGCGGACTGCTGGACCTCCGGAGCGCCCCCGGTCAGGGCACCACGGCCAGCTTCGCCCTGCCGCTCCAGCAGACCCGTCCGGCGGCCCTCCCGGGAGCCGCGGCGGCCTGAGCGGCTGGATCATGGCCAGACCCGCAGCTCTCCTCCGAGAGCCTCGCGAACCTCCGACGCCGCCCCACGCGGTCACCCTACCCGTGGCTCCGCATGCGGGACGTCTAGTTTTCGACGCGGACGCCGGCCGCCCCGCGACGCTCTCCTCCGCCGGCGCGCCGTAGCGGAGGTCGCGCCAGCGCCTCGCCGAAGCGGGCCCGTTCGGCCTGCGGCAGGGTCGCCGCGAACTGCACCAGCCTCTGGTCCATCGCCTGGCGCACCTCGAATTCCAGCGCCCGCGCCCGCGCCAGTTCCCGGATCGCCCGATCGTCGTCGAACGGCTCGGCGCCGAAGCCCTGCAGGGTTTCGCGCAGCAGCCGCCGCGCCTCCCGCGTCTTCGGGCCGTACGCCTCGCCATAGGTGCGGGCTTGCGATCGCCAGGCGGCCTGGGCCTCAGGCGAAAGCGTCGCGACTGCGGCGGCGACCGCCGTCCGCGGTCCGGCGGCGGCCGGTCGCCGCGGCTCGTCCTCGCGGGCCATGCGCGCGCCGACGAAGGCTCCGCCGATGAAGACGTTCAGCGCCAGCGAGGCGAACAGGACGGCGAGCAGAAGCGTCGTGCGGCTCATCATGCGTCCTCGTCCAGGTCGAGGGCGTAGTCGTCGCCGTCCACCGCCGTGACCAGCGCCTCGCCGTCGGGCCTGGCCAACCCCGGCGCGCCAAGCTGCGAGCCTGTGAGGACGCCGGCTGCGCAGGCGGCGGCGAGCCCGGCGCCCATCGCCGCCGGGACCAGCCAGGCCCGCCAGCGCGGCGCGCGGGATCTCGGTCCCGTGGCGGCGATACGTTCGGCGAGGTCGGCGCGCGGCCGTGGCGCCTCAAACGCCGCGAGCAGGCCATCCAGCTCCCCCGCGCGGCCCAGCACCCCCCGCGCCCAGGCCGACCGCGCCGCCATGAGGGCCGCGGCAGCGTCGCGCTCGGCCGCGGGCCAGCGGGCGACGTCGCCGCCATAGGCCTCCGCAAGGGTCTCGAAGCGTTCAGGAGTCATCCCGTCCTCATGTCGCCTTCAGGTCCGCCAGCGCCGCCCTCAGGGCCCGCCGGCCCCGCCCGAGCAGGCTCTCCAGCGCCTCGACGCTGACGCCCATCACCGCCGCCGCCTCGATGTTGCCGAGCTCCTGATAGTGGCAAAGCACGACCGCCTCCCGCTGACGCTCGGGCAGCGCCTGCAGCGCGGCGGCCACGCGCCGCCCCGTATCCAACGCTTCGAGGCCCCGATCGGGCGCCGGCCCCTCGTCGGCGCGATCGGGCGGGTCGGCGAACGCCAGCTCCCGCCGGCGGCGCAGGCGGTCGTAGCAGAGGTTCAGCGCGACGCGGTGCAGCCAGGTGTCGAACCGCGCCGCGCCCGGACGCCAGCGAGGCGCCTGCTTCCAGATGCGCAGGAAGGCCTCCTGGGCCACGTCCTCCGCCTCGCGGTCGTCGCCGAGCATGCGGCCCGCCAGCGACAGGAGGCGCGGCAGCTTGCGGGCCACGAGGGCGCGCACCGCGGCCGGGTCTCCCTGCGCCACGCGGGCCAAGAGCTGCTCGTCGGGATCCCCCAAGCCTGACCTCGCCGGCGGGCTGGCGGCCGCTATTCAGGGCCCGGACCGCCACGCATCCGCTGCCGCATCATGAGGAGCTCTCCCTTCGAGAGCCAGCCGTCCTTGTTCGTGTCGGCCATCCTGAACCGCTGCTCGCTCATGGCCGACATCTCGGCCTTGGTGACGGACCCGTCCTTGTTGGCGTCCATGCGGGCGAGGAACATGCCCCCGCCGCCGGGGCCGCCCGGACCACGCCCCGAGGCCTCGGCCCGCTTGCGCGCGGCCTCCATTTCCGCCTGGGTGATCTTGCCGTCGCGGTCGCCGTCCATCCGGGCGAACATCCGCGACTGGCGCTCGGACTGACTGGCCCTGAACTCGGCGAGTGTGACCTTGCCGTCCTTGTCCGTGTCCGGATTGGGCGCCTCGCGGCCGCCCGGCTGGGCCTGGGCCGCGCCGGCGAGGAAAGCGGTGGCGGCGGCGATGATGAGAATGCGCGTCATGAGACCTCGATGTGCTTGACCCCCGAGCCCAGCCCCCGTTGCACGCACGCCCGCCGGCAATCCGTCGCTAGGCCCTGAGAAGCGCCAGGTGCGCTGTCCGCGCGGCGGCCTGCGCCGCCGCGAGCCGTGTCTTCAGCGCCTTGAACGAGCGGGCCTGGCCGGCCCGCGCGAGCAAGGCCTGGAATGGCTTGGGCTCGGCCTCGGGATCGCCATCGTCGGCCAGCGCCACCTTCAGCAGCTGGGTCAGGTCCTGCTGCAGCCGCCAGGCGTCGGAAAGGGCCGCGAGGGCCGCCTCGTCCGCGAGCCCGGTCGCGGCGAAGGCGTCCAGCACCTTGGCGGTGTTAGGCGACAGCGGCCCCCCCGCCGCGGCGTGGACGAGCTGCAGGAACTGGGCGGCGAACTCGATGTCGACCAGACCGCCCGGGGCCAGTTTCAGGTCCCAGGGCCCTTTCGGCGGCCGCGCCTGCTCCATCAGCTGCCGCATCTCGCGGGCCTCGCGCGCGGTCTTGCGCGCGTCCCGCGGGCGGCGCAAGGCCGCTTCGATCGCCGCCTGGGCGTCGGCGGCGAACGCGTCCGAGGTGGCCCAGGCCACGCGGGCGCGCGTGAGCGCCAGCAGCTCCCAGGTCTCGGCCTCGCCTTCGTAGTAGTTCCCGAAGGCGGTGAAGCTCACGGCCACCGGCCCCTTCGTTCCGGTCGGCCGCAGGCGCATGTCGACGTCGTAGAGCTGCCCTTCCGCTGTCGGCGAGGAAAGCGCGGCGATCAGGCGCTGGGTGAACCGGCCGTAGAAGGTCGAGGCGTCCCATCCCTTGATCTCGGACATGCCCGCCGGATCGGCCGCCCGGTACAGGGTCATCAGGTCCAGGTCGGATGTGGCGCTCATCTCTCGCGAGCCCGCCTTGCCAAGCGCCACCACCGCGACCTCGCCGTCGAAGCGGCCGCCGATGCGTACGGCTTCCGCCAGCGCCGCCGGGGCCAGGGCCGCGATGCAGAGGTCGGCCAGATCCGCGAAGGCGCGCCCGGCCACGTCCGCCGCCGCCGCGCCGCTCATCACCTGCACGCCCACCCGGAACGCCTGCTCTCGGTGCAACCGCCGCACGGCGTCCATGGCGGCCTCGAAGCCGTCGGCGCGGGCCACCTGCCGGGCCATGTCCGCCCGCTCAAGTTCGATCTCGATCGGCGTGAAGAAGTCCGGGTCCAGCATGGCGTCGATCGCCGCCGGCCGGCGCGCCAGGGTGGCCGCCAGGCGTGGCGCGAAGGCCAGCACCTGCACGACGAGCTCGAAAAGCTTGGGCTGGGCCAGGAACAACGACTGCAGCTGCACGCCGGTGGAAAGGCCCTCGAAGAAGTCGCTGAAGCGGTTGAACGCCAGCTCGGGCGCGCCCGTCGCCGTCGCGGCTTCCAGCAGCCGGGGCGCGAGGCGGGTGAAAAGCTCCCGGCCGCGTTCCGTGCGGGTGGCCGCCACGTGACCGTGGTGCCAGGCGCGGATCGTCTGCGACACCCGCCCGGGGTTCGAGAACCCCATGCGCGACAGGGTGGCCAGCGTCTCGGGGTCGTCGTCGACACCCGTGAAGACCAGGCTGCCGAACCTCGACGACAGCGGTTCCTCCTCGGCGAACAGCTCGCCGTAGCGGGCGTTCACGGTCTTCAGCGTCCGCGTGATCAGGGCGTCGAAGCTGCGCAGCGGGTCCGTCCCGGTGAGCGCCGCCACCCGCCGTCGATCGGCGTCGGACTCGGGCAGGCGGTGCGTCTGCTCGTCCTCCAGCATCTGGATCCGATGCTCCACGGCGCGCAGCAGGCGATAGGCCGCGGTCAGGTCCGCCGCGGCCGCCGTGGTCACGTGGCCCTGCGACTCGAGCGCCGCCAACGCATCCAGCGTCCGGTTGCTGCGCAGCTCTGGATGACGTCCGCCCAGGATGAGCTGCTGGGTCTGCACGTAGAACTCGATCTCGCGGATTCCGCCGCGACCGAGCTTCAGGTCGACCCCCTTGGCCGAGACGCGCTCGTCCACCTTGTGCGCGTGGATCTGGCGCTTGATCGAGTGGATGTCCGCGATGGCCGCGAAGTCGAGGTTCTTGCGCCAGATGTAGGGCTGGAGCTCGTCCAGGAACCCGCGCGCCGCTTCCAGGTCGCCGGCGCAGGCGCGCGCCTTGATGAAGGCGGCGCGCTCCCAGTTCTGGCCGACGCTTTCGTAGTACTCCAGCGCCGCCGGGACCGGCACGGCAGGCGGCGTCGACGAAGGGTCCGGCCGCAGCCGAAGGTCCATCCGAAAGACGTAGCCGTCGCCGGTCTTCGCCTGCATCAGGTCCGAGACCCGGTGGGTCAGGCGCACGGCGAAAGCTTGGCTTTCCTGCCCCTCCGCCAAGACCGACTCCACCTCCGTGGGATCGAAGAACACCGACACGTCGATGTCGCTGGAGTAGTTCAGCTCGAACGCGCCCTGCTTGCCCATGGCGATGCAGAACCAGCCGGGGACGGGCCCCCGGCCGGCGTCGCCGAGCCGCGCCAGCCGTCCCGCCTCCAGCTCGCCGCGCGCCGCCGACCAGAGCGCGGCTTCGACCGCGGCGTCGGCGAACCGCGTGAGCGCGCCGGTCACCCGGTCCAGGTCCCAGGCTCCGCCCAGGTCGGCCAACGCCGTGAGCAGGTGCAACTCCTGCTTCAGCAGCCGCAGCGCCGGCTCGGCGTCCCTGGGCGACCGGTCGGCGACCGCCGCGGTCCGGGCGAGGATGTCCTCGAGCCGCAGGTCGGGGTCGTCGGCGAGGAGGGCGGCCAGGCGCGCCGGATCACGCCGGGCCAGACTCGCCAGGTAGGGCGACGCGCCGAAGACCGGCGCCAGCGCCGACCAGGCGGCCTCCAGTGCGGGCGTCCAGACCACGTCGGCGATGATCTCGCGGGCGCGCTCGGCGGCCTTGGCGTCCAGCACGGGACCACAGGGGCGCAGACGTGCAGCGAGGCGTTGCGTTCCGGGTGTGGCGGGACTCATGTGACCATCATCGGGACGTACGTGGGCCGCTGCAATGAACCGCCTCATCACGCTCCCGCAACTGGCCGTCGCAACCGACCTGGCCTTCCTCGCCCTGCGCCTCAGCGTGGGCGCGTTCCTGGTCTGGGGCGTGTGGGACAACATCACCAGCGCCCAGCACATGGCCACGTTCGTGGCGTTCCTGACGCGCTTCGGCTTCCCGCTGCCCAGCCTCCTTGGCCCATTCGACGTCTGGCTGCAGTTCGGGATCGGCGCGGCGTTCGTACTGGGTCTGGCGACGCGCTGGGCCGGCCTGCTCTGCGCGGCAAACTTCATCGTGGCGATCGTGATGGTCGATCACCTCCAGGGCTGGCGGGGCGCGTTCGGCTCCATGTGCCTGGTGATGATCGGCCTGGTGCTCGCGACCCACGGGCCCGGGCGGCTCTCGCTGGACCGGCTGCTGACGCCTCGCTCCCCCGCCTGAGCCTTTTACCCCACCGGCTCCAAAGGCGGTTGGTTCAAGGCCTCACGGTAGTTGCGGTGGAAGTGGTGCAGGGCCGGCTCGTTGCGGCCCAGGAGGACCTCCTTCAGCTGGCCGCTTTCCGCCGTGCGCTGCTGCAGCGCGCCCATCACGTAGTCTTCCTGTTCGATGGTGCTCTTGAAGACCTCGAACGAGGCCCGCAGGCTAGGCCCCCGGCGTTCGTTGGAGGGGTCGTAGACCGCCCGTGGGTCATCGCTGGCCGCGTCGCGAGCCGCGGCTTCGGCGGCCGTCTCGGGCGTGAAGTAGAAGCTCACCTTGGTGATGGAGCGCCCCGGGTGGCCCGGCGCCGGATAGATGCGGATCAGGGTGGCGCTCTGGTGGCTGCAGATCAGCTGGATGTTGGGGAACAGGTGGTAGAGCACGAAGGTGCTGCCCTCGACCCGCCACTCCGACTCCGGGAGCGTGCGCAGTCGGTCGATGCCGCGGCTGGCGGTGACGAAGCGGTGGTGGCGGCCGAACTCTTTGAAGTGGAGATTGTTGCCGTAGAACACGCGTCCCAGCGTGTCCTTGTGCAGCTTGCCGAAATGGTAGGTCTCGCCGAACGTGTCGTTGGCGAACTTCCAGTTGAGGTCGCCGACGATGGGCGTAGCGCCCGCAAATCCATGCCGGGCCAGGTCGAAGGACGCCAGTTCCGCCGCGAGTTCCGCCCCCAGGAGTTCGTCGACGTCCAGGCGTCCGTCGGCCTGGGGGTGCACCCAGAGCAGGCCGTCGCGCTCGACCGCCGGCAGGGCGATGAGGCCATGGCACGATTTGTCGACGGCGCCGAAGTGGTCCTCGTTGGGAATGGCGACCAACTCGCCGGTGTTGGCGTAGCTCCAGTTGTGGAAGGGACAGAGGAAGATGGACTGCTTCCCCCGCGGCTCAACGGCCACCTTCACCGCGCGATGACGGCAGGCGTTCAGGAAGGCGCGGAAGACGCCGTCCTTGCCGCGTGTGGCCAGCAGCGGCGTCCCGAAGTCATCGAGCGTGAGGAACGAGCCCGGCTCGGGCAGGTCCTGGGAGAGGCCGATGAGCTGAGGATGGTGGCGGAAGAGGACGTCCCACTCCCGGGCCGCCTGGTCGGGGCAGACATACGCCGAGGTCGGGATGCGGTACTGCACGCCGGCGTCCACGTTGCGGCCCTCGTCCAGCTGCTGCATCAGCTCCTTGAGGATCTCGACCTGGAGTTCGTGTCTCATGTTGCGATCTCTCTGGTGATCTGGAGGGTGGACGGACAGCCGATGGCGTTGCGCACCAGACGGAAGATGGCGGCGATGGCCGGCGGGGGCGCGGCTTGGGGCGACGCCCGGCGGCTGGACACCCGGACCCCCTCGTTGACCAGCATGAGCATGGCCGCGAGATCCTGAGCCAGCGCTGGCGCCGCGCCGGCGTGCTCCAGGCCGGCCCGGAAAGCGTCCTGCACCCGATCCAGATGACGGCCGGCGTGCGCCGCCAGGTCGTCGTCGACACCGGACATCTCGAGCACGGTGTTCACCAGCAGGCAGCCCCACTGGCGTCGCTCGTCCCGTCCGCCGAAGAGGCCGCCCTCGAAGAAGCCCTCGAGCGCATCGACCGGCGGCTTGTCCGCGCAGGCGCGCGCAAGCAGGCCCAGCGTCCGCTCGGCGAAGAGGTCGAGACACTCGATGAACAGGCTGCGCTTGTCCGTGAACGCGGCGTAGAAGCTGCTGCGGCCGATGCCCATGACGGCCAGGAGGTCGCTCAGCGAGCTGGCCTGGTAGCCCTTCCGCCAGAACAGGCCCACCGCCTTGTCCACGGCCTTGGATCGATCGAACTCGATAGGGCGCGCCATCGCCTCATAGTGGACCGATTGGTACAGAATGCAATCGAGTCCGGGTTCGACGTCGCGTTCGCTCACCGCAGGGGCGCCGCGCCCCGGGCGCTATGCCCGCGGCAGGATGAACGCCACGCGCAGCCCCGGGCCCATCTCGCCGACCTTGCCCGGCCCCTCCGAGAGCTCCAGCCGCCCGCCATGCGCCTCGGCCACGGCGGCGACCAGGGAGAGCCCCAGGCCCGCCCCAGGCTCGTTGCGGCTGTTCTCCAGGCGCACGAAGCGCTGGATGACGCGCTCGCGATCCTCGTCCGGCACGCCGGGACCCGTGTCGGTCACGGAGTATTCCACCTCACCTGACGAGCGCCGGCGAACGCGCAGCATGATCGCCCCGCCGGGCGGCGTGTATTTCACGGCGTTGTCCAGGATGTTGGCGAGCGCCTGGGCCAGGAACTCCCGGTTGCCGCGGACGGTGAGGTCCTTGGCGAGCTCGGCCGAGAAGTCGATGTCCTTGTCCTCGCACACCGGCTCGTAGAGTTCGGCCATGTCGGCGCCGAGCTCGGCGGGGTCGAAGAGCACAGGGTTCGGCGCCTCGCCGGCGGCCTGCAGGCGCGCGATCGAGAGCACCGCGCCGAAGGTCTTCAGCACGCCGTCCGTGTCGGTCAGCGCCTGGGCCAGCGCCTCCTGCGGGTCGCCCTTTCCCGCCTCCACGTCGAGGAAGGCCGCCTCGAGCCGCGCCCGCAGGCGCGTCAGGGGCGAGCGCAGGTCGTGGGCGATGGCGTCGCCCGCGTGCTTGTGGCCCTGCATCGACCGCTCCAGGCGGTCCAGCATCTCGTTGACCCCCTGGGCCAGTTCGTCGAACTCGTCGCGCGCGCCGCGGACCCGCGCGCGGACCCCCTGCTCGCCGTTGCGCACGCGCTCCACCACCTCGATCAGGTTCTGCATCGTGCGCGAGACGTTGCGGCTCACGAGCACGCCGCCGCCGAGCCCCAACAGCACCACCAACAGGCCTGCCGCCTGCAGCGCGCGGACGATCCGGTTGACGTAGGCCTCATCCTCGCCGGCGTCCGCTCCGACGAACAGGATCTCGCCGCCCGAGAGCTGCTCCTGCAGGCCGCGCGCCGGATGCTTGATCTCGCGGCCCTGGGCGTCGATGTCGGTGACCTGGAACGTGGCCTTGGCCGGCGCGCCGGTGAAGTTCTCGACCGGGCTCTCCTCGATGGATCCCGAGATCCGCCGCCCGTCCTTCGTCAGCAGCAGGTAGAGGAACGGCTTCTCGCTCGCCGCGCGCTCGATCAGCGACTGGTTCACAGCGTTGAGGCCGGCGCGATTGTAGATGTCGACCAGGCTGCGCATCTCGCGCTGGATCTCGCGGTCGGTCCGGCGCGTCGTCTCGCCCGCGGTGGTCACGTACACGTACGCCAGGAACATCGACGCCGCGCTCGCGAACAGCGCCAGGAACAGCAGCGTGAGGCGGAACGGCGTCGTGCGGAAGATGCGCGGCAGCTTCACGGCCATCAGGGGGTCCCCCGCCGGGGCCGGGCGACCGCGCGACGCTGCAGGGGGCGGCCAGACGGGATGTGGCCGCCCTCACCCGGCTTGGCCGGGAGCTCCCCCGACGGGGGAGCATCTGGGCGTCTAGGCATCCAAGCGGTAGCCCGCGCCGCGCACCGTCTGCAGCATGGGCCGGTCGAAGCCCTTGTCGATCTTCGAGCGCAGGCGGGAGATGTGCACGTCGATCACGTTGGTCTGCGGGTCGAAGTGATAGTGCCAGACCTTCTCGAGCAGCATCGTGCGCGTCACCGACTGGCCGGCGTGACGCATCATGAACTCCAGCAGCTGGAACTCGCGGGGCTGCAGGTCGATCTCCTTGCCCTGCCGATGGACCGTCCGGCCGATGAGGTCCATCTCCAGTTCTCCCACCTTGAGCAGCGTGTGGACCGACCCGGTGTCGCGGCGTCGCGCCAGCGCCTCGATGCGGGCGATCAGCTCGGGGAAGGCGTAGGGCTTGACGAGATAGTCGTCGCCGCCGGCCTGCAGGCCGTCGACGCGGTCCGAGACCTCTCCCAGCGCCGAGAGGAACAGCACGGGCGTGCGGTCGCCCTCGCGGCGCAGGGTCTCGACGAGCTGCACGCCGTTCATCTTGGGCATCATGCGGTCGACGACCATCACGTCGAACTCGCCGTCCCGGGCGGCGGTCAGGCCCTCTTCGCCGTCGGCGGCCTTGACGCACTCGTGGCCGGCCTCGGTCAGGCCGCGGCCCATCGCGTCGGCCGCTTCCAGGTCGTCCTCGACGATCAAGATCCGCATGTGATTCTCACGCCCTAGGGAGCCGGGAGACTAGCCTGAAACCCGCGGCGGCAGGAAGGCGGTGCGGTCCGCCGGTCGCCATCGCGCCGCCGACGGGAGCCCTCAGGCGACCACGAGCGGGCCGTGTTCAAGCCTGGGCAGGACGTGGCGGGCGAAGAGGTCGGCCTCGGCGGCGTGCGGGTAGCCCGACAGGATGAACGCCTCGATGCCCATGTCACGGTAGTCGTTCAGCTTGGCCAGCACCTGGTCCGGATCGCCCACGATGGCCGCGCCGCATCCCGAACGTGCGCGGCCGACGCCGGTCCACAGATTGGGCTCGGCGTAGCCGTCGTCGGCCGCGCTTTCGCGCAGCGCCGCCTGGGCCTGGACCCCGACCGAGGTGGAATCCAGCGACTTGGCCCGGATGGCCGCGCCCTGGGCGTCATCCAGCTTCGACAGCAGCCGGTCGGCCGCGGCGCGGGCCTCGGCCTCGGTGTCGCGCACCACGACGTGGGCCCGGTAGCCGAACCTGAGGGTGCGCCCGCGACGGGCGGCCCGGGCGGTCATGTCCGCGATGATGTCCGCCACCACCTCCTTGCGGTCGGGCCACATCAGGAAGACGTCGCAGCCCTCGGCCGCCGCCTCGCGGGCGTCCTCCGAGAGGCCCCCGAAGTAGAGCAGCGGCGCCTTGCCCGACACGGTCGTGATGCGGGGCGGGTCCAGCTTCAGCTTCCAGTGCTCGCCGTCGTGATCGAGCGGCAGACCGTTCAGCATGGTCTTCAGGATGCTCATGGCCTCGACGGTGCGGGCGTAGCGCGGCGCCGACCCCAGCTTCTCGCCGGGCATCTCGGACGAGATGATGTTCACGGTCAGCCGGCCGCCGAGCAGCCGGTCGATGGTGGCGATCTGGCGCGCCAGCTGCGGCGGCCACATCTCGCCGATGCGCACGGCCATCAGGAGGCGCATCCGCTTCAGCTGCGGCGCGATGGCGGCCGCGAAGGCGGTGGTGTCGATCCCGAGCTCGTAGCCCGACGGCAGCAGGATGTTGTCGAACCCGCCGGCCTCGGCCTGGAGGACGATGTCGCGGCAATGCTCCCAGCTGGACCTGAGCATCGGGTCGGGCACGCCGAGGAACTCGTAGTCGTCGTCGCAGAGCGCGGAGAACCAGGAGACTTCGCAGGGAGGACGGGTCATGGCAGCGGGGCTCCAAGGGCCGCGACCAGCACCGCGTACCATTCGGCGCGGGTCCAGCGCGGAACGAAGGCTTGCGGGATCTCGGCGATCCGCGCGGGGTCCTGGGTTCCCGCGATCGGAATCGGGCGCGAGGGGTGCGCCATGATCCAGCTGCAGGCGGCCGCGGCGCGGCTGACGCCCGCCGCCTTCGCCTTCACGTCCAGGGCCTGGGCGACGGCGCGTGTGCGCTCATCGGTGGGGTTTGCGAGCCGGCCGCCGCCCAGGGGCGACCACGCCAGCACGGCCATGCCGCGGGCGATCGCCTGATCGAGCACGCCATCGCTCAGGGGGCCCACGGCGAGCGGAGAGAACTCCGGCTGGCACGACACGATGGGGAGCGGCAGGTGCGCCGCCAGCGCCTCGACCTGCCAAGGCGTGAAGTTCGAGACCCCGACCGCGCCGATCTTGCCGGCCTGGTGCGCCGCCAGCAGCGCCTCGCCGATCTCGGCGGGATGGGTCAGGAGGTCGGGGCGGTGGATCTGCCACAGCGCCACATGCTCGACGCCCATCCGCTTCAGCGACGCGTCGATCGCCGACGTGAGATAGCCGGCGCTGGAGTCGTACGGCACGCCCATCGAGATGCCGCCCTTGGTGGCGATGACCATGCGGCCGGCCAGGGCCTTGTCGGCCGCCAGCACCCTGCCCAGCAGGGCCTCGGCGGCGCCGAAGGGCTCCCCGTTGTCGGGGCCGTAGATGTCGGCGGTGTCGAAGAGGTTGATCCCGGCGTCCAGGGCCGCGCGGATCCGCGCCCCGGCGGCTCCCACGTCATCGCCGGCAAAGCGCCACATGCCCCACGCCACGGAGGAAACCTCGGGGCCGCCGGTGTAGAGCGGCCGGCGCGCCGGCGGGACAGGGAGTTCGGTCATCGGCCTCTTCGTCACCACGCTGAGCTTGCGGTTTTCCGGTCGTCCCGGCCCGGGCGGGTTGCCCCAGGCTCCGGCATATGACTACGTTGTCATACCGATAGAGGAGCGGACAGGGGCTTGGCAAGCGGCGCCTGTCCCTGGGGATGGGGACGTTGAGCAGCCCTGACGATTCCTGGACCGCGGCCGGCGTGCGCGCCCACCTGCCCGGCCTTGCGGTCGCAGGCCTCGCGACGCTGGCGGCGGCCTATGTGTCGGACCACTACGGCGCGCCGCTGACCCTGATGTGCCTGCTGTTCGGGATGGCGCTGAACTTCCTGGGCGGCGACCGCCGGCTGGACGCCGGGCTGGCCTTCGCATCACGGACCCTGCTGCGCTGGGGAATCGTCCTGGTGGCGGCGCGGGTGACGCTGGCGCAGCTTGCGGACCTGGGGCCGGCCGCCCTGCTGGCGGTGGTCGCGGGCGTGGCGGCCACGCTGGCGACGGGCGTCCTTGCGTCCCGGGCCCTGGGATTCTCCGGGGCCTTCGGCGCGCTCTGCGGCGGCGCGGTGGCGATCTGCGGCGCCTCGGCCGCCATGGCGTTCGCCAGTCTCCTGGGGGAGCGCCGCATCAGCCAGGCGCAGCTGACCCTGGCTCTGGTGGGCGTCTCCGCCGCCAGCGCCATCGCCATGACCCTCTATCCGGTGCTGGCCCACCAGCTGGCGTTCAGCGACCTTCAGGCCGGCTTCATGATGGGCGCGGCGATCCACGACGTCGCCCAGGCCCTGGGCGCCGGGTACGCGTTCTCCAACCCCGCCGGCGAGACCGCGACGATCGTGAAGCTCGCGCGGGTCGCGTTGCTGGCGCCGGCGCTGCTGGCGGTCGCCCTCTTCATCCCGCGCGAACCCGGGGCGAGGATCGCCCCGTTCCTGCCGCCCTGGTTCGTGCTGGGCTTCTTCGCCCTGGTGGGCGTGAACTCGCTGGGCTGGGTCCCGCCCCAGGCGGCCGAGGCTTCCGCAGACGCCAGCAAGGCGCTCCTGGCCTGCGCGGTCACCGCCGCCGGCGTGCGCTCCAACCTGCAGTCGCTGACGGCCGAGGGCCTGCGTCCCCTGCTCGCCATCGTGGTCGCGACCCTGGTCGCCCTCGCCATGGCCACCGGCGCCGCGGCGTTGCTGATCCGCTAGTCTCCGGAAAGATCAAACCTTGAGCGCGTTGCGGCCCGAAACGGATCGCCCTTCCGGAACGGATTCTACGTGGCCTGCGGCGCGAACTGGTCCACCCAGCGGCGGAACAGGCCGGGGTCGGAGAGGCCCGCCTGCTGGGCCGCCACCTGGCCGTCCTTGAAGCAGAACAGCGCGGGAATGCCCTGGACGCGATAGCGCGCGGCCAGCTCGGGGTTGGCGTCCACGTCGACCTTCACGAAGCGAGCCCGCGGCTCCAGCTCGGCCGCGGCGCGCGCGAAGATCGGCGCGATGGCGCGGCAGGGTCCGCACCACGCCGCCCAGAAGTCGACGATCACCGGCAGGTCGCTGCGGGTCACGTGCCTGTCGAAGCGCGCGGCCGTGAGCGCCACCGGCTCGCCGGTGAACAGCGCCTGGCCGCACTTCCCGCACTTGCCGCGTTGGGCCAGGCGGGCGGCGGGAAGCCGGTTGGGCGCGTCGCAGTGCGGGCAGACCACGTGCAGGGCGTCGGACATCGCAAGCCTCCTTCGGATTGACTAACGCTGGGGCGGCCCGTTGGGTTGGCTTCGCCATAACCCGAAGGATCCCACATGGCCCAGCTCGCCGAGAAGCCCGACGCCGCACTCGCCGCCCGCCTCGATCCCCTGATCGACGCGGCGCTGTCCGAGGGCCGGCTCGCGGGCGGGGTCTGCCTGGTCGCCCGCGGCGGCGTCCTCGCCTACGCCCGCGCCGCCGGCCAGGCCGACGTGGAGGCCGGCCGGACGATGACGCGCGACGCCATCTTCCGCGCCTCGTCGCTCACCAAGCCCATCGTCACGGCCGCGGCGCTCAGCCTGGTGGAGTCCGGCGTCATGGGCCTGGACGACCCGGTCACCGCGTACCTGCCCGACTTCCAGCCCAAGTGGGACGGGCAGGCCGCCCCGATCACCATCCGCCAGCTGCTCACCCACACGGCGGGCCTGTCCTACGGCTTCATGCAGCCCGAGGGCGGCCCCTACCTGCAGCTGCGCGTCTCCGACGGCATGGACCAGCCGGGCCTCTCCTTCGCCGAGAACCTCGCGCGGATCAGCGAGGCCGGGCTCTTCTTCCCGCCGGGCGCGGCCTGGCTCTACTCGGTCAGCATGGACGTGCTCGGCGCCGCGATGGAGAAGGCGGCCGGCAAGAGCCTTGGCGCGGTGGTCGCCGAGCGCGTCACAGACAAGCTCGGCATGTCCGACACCGGCTTCCACGTCGCCGACCGCGCGCGCCTGGCGCGGGCCTACGCCGACGGGCCCCCGCCGCAGCCCATGGGCGAGACCCACGTCGTCCCGTTCGCCGAGCTCTCGGGCATCCGCTTTGCGCCCGACCGCATCTGCGACCCCGGCTCGTTCCCCAGCGGCGGCGCAGGCATGGCCTGCTCGGCGCCCGACTTCATCACCTTCCTCGAGACCATCCGCCAGGGGGGCGCGCCGATCGTCTCCGCCGAGACCGCCGCGGCGATGCGGAGCAACCAGACCGGGACCCACGCGATCGTCACTTCGGGACCGGGGATGGGCTTCGGGTTCGGCGGCGCCGTGGTCGTCGATCGCGCCGCCAACGGAACGCCGCTGCCGGACGGCGCCTGGCTGTGGGGCGGGGTCTACGGCCACACCTGGTTCGTGGCCGGCGACACCAGCTTCGTCCTGATGACCAACACCTCCACCGAAGGCATGAGCGGCCGCCTCGCCCAGGAACTCACCGCCGCCGTGGCGGCCTGAACGGCGGCTGTGGCCGGGCGACGGGTTTGTGTCGTCGCCTGCCGGACGACAAGGTGAAGCGCTCACCCTTCGGCTGTCATCCCGGTTTCCGCGCAGCGGAACACCGGGACCCATACGCGCCTGATGGCCGAGGTCGTGGCGCGGCGCCGCCGCCGGGGGTCAGCCTGAGACGCGGCGCTTATGGATCCCGGTCTTCGCCGGCGGCGAAACCGGGATGACAAGGTCGGAAAACAAGCGCTCGGTCAGCGCTCCAGGCGCGGCGCTTGCGGCGGCCGTGTGGCGGTGAATACAGTCCGCCCCGTTCCTGGGAGGGGATTCCGATGCTGAGGTTCGCCGCCGCGCTCGCCGCGTCCACCCTGCTTGCCGGCGTCGCCACGGCGAAGACGCCCGTGGACACCGGCGAGGCCGAGTTCCGCGCCCTCTACAAGGAGCTCGTCGAGACCAACACCACCTTCTCCGCGGGCGACTGCACCCTGGCGGCCCAGCGCATGGCCGACCGGCTGAAGGCGGC
>NZ_JAEUMN010000143.1 GCF_016793225.1 Phenylobacterium sp. | reverse complement strand
CTTGGCGGTGACGGACATGACCTTGCCCACAGGCGTCGCCTCCTGGTCCAACGGCGGCGCGGCGCGCGCAGCTCAGCGCCGCCCTCTCCCGGCCTCTCCCACGGCGCTGCCGCGCCTGGGAGAGGAGGGGCGGAACAATATGGGAACATCAGGAGTGGCGGCAAGCCGCAACGCCCGCAAACCACCCTTCTGAGACCTTCAAGACGTCTGCTCTCGGCGCATGAGCCAGTGCCGACCGTGCTCCTTCCAGGAGCCAGGAAGGCTTCGATCTCATGGCCGATGGGAGCCTGCCGGGACCGGTCACTCAAGGACCGGCCTGCGGCCGGCCGCGGCGCGGCGGCCCTCCGGGCCGTCCTTGACTGACCGGTCCCGGCAGGCAGGCTCGTCGCCACGGGACCGATGCACGACAGCGCCGCCGCCGGACCCCCGCGTCCGCCGATGAATGGCAGGGAGGGTGCGGGCGGCTCTCCCCGCCCAGGCGCGCGCAGCGCCCTGGGAGGCCGGGAGAGGGCGGCGCTGCGGTGGGTTTCCAACCGGGTGGGACCCGGTGGCAGAGGCGCCTTCCGCCCGCCTCACGTCCCTGCCCCGGCGGAAGCGGGAAGATCGGTTATGGCTCGGCTTGCCGCGTGCTTCGGTCGGGAGGGCGGCGCAAGGGAAAGGAGCCGCCATGAGTGTCGCCGAAGTCATCGCCACCCACAGCACGTCGGTCGCAGACGCCGTCGCCACCCGGCGGTCTATCCGGGCGTTCCTGCCGCGGCCCGTGCCGTTCGAGACGGTCCGGCGCGTTCTGGACCGGGCGCGCTGGGCGCCGTCGGGCTGCAACTTCCAGCCCTGGGAAGCCGTCGTGCTCACCGGCGCGCCGCTGAAGGCGCTGCAGGACAAGCTGCTCGTCAGCGCCCCCGACAATCCGCAGGAGTACGACTTCTCGGCGCCGGGACAGGTGGAGAAGTACCAGGCCCGCCTGCGCGCCGTGGGCGCGGCCATGTACCAGGCCCAGGGCATCGTGCGTCAGGACGCCGACGCGCGGGCCAAGTTCGTGCGCGACAACTGCACCTCGTTCGGCGCGCCCGTGCTGCTGCTCTGCCACTTCCCCAAGCTGATGAAGGAGGCGCAGTGGTCGGACGTGGGCATGTGGCTCCAGACCATCATGCTGCTGCTGCGGGAGGAGGGGCTCGACAGCTGCCCGCAGGAGTACATGGGCGTCTACGGCCGGACGATCAAAGCGCACCTGGGCCTGGGCGACGACATCCTGCTGTTCTGCGGCCTGGCGATCGGCTGGCGCGACGAGACGGCCGCGGTCAACACCTTCACCCGCGAGCGCGTGGCGGTCGAGGACCACATCACCTTCCAGGGGTTCTGACCCGGGCTCGGCCCCGACGTCGCTCAGGCGCCTGACCTACCGCGCCCGCCAGTGGCCGGCGATGAAGGCACGGAGGTCCCGGTAGCAGACCACTTCGGCGTCGCGCAGGGCGGCCTGCTTCTCGGCGACGCCCCCGGCGTCGAAGCTGGCGCGCGCGTTGGAGACGGCGGTGAAGTAGGCGGCGTAGCGGCCCGCGTCGCCGGCCAGCAGCCGGTCGTCGTTGATCACGCCCAGGGCCACGACGGCGACCACGCAGCCCACGGTGACCTCGAGGGCGAGCTTCACGTCCGTGTCGAGCGGCGCGCGACCCATGGCCAGAACCAGCACGGCGGCGATGGCGCCGGTGGCCGCCGCCACCGCCAGCAGCAGGCGGCTCATGACCCGCGCCACGGCCGCGCGCTGGCCGGGCGCGCCCAGGGAGGCGCTGAGCTTTCGCTCCACATAGTCGATCTGGGCGTCCAGCCGCTGCCCGCGCAGCAGCGACAGCAGCAGGTCCAGTTCGCGGGACGGGCTCGGCGGCTGCGGCGGCTGCGACCAATCCGGAACCACCCAGGCCTCGGCGTCGTCGGCGACGGGGGCCGCCAGGGCCGGCACCTGGCCCGGCAGGTCCTCGGGCCGGGGCAGGTGCGAGAGCGTCCGCGCCCGCGCCTGCTTCCAGGCGGCCAGGGCGTCGTCGTCGGTCATGGCCCGCGACACGAGGTCGAGGTTGTTGATCACGGCCTGGAAGTAGAGCGCCCGGACGCGCTCGGCGCCGAACCGGTGCGCGAGCGACCGGGCCTTGGCCTGCGCGCCCAGCTTGTGCACGGCCATCATCGCCAGGCCCGCGACGATCAGGACGGCGGCCACGATCTCGATCGCCCGCTCGGCGCCGATGGCCAGGGGCGACGCCATCGCCAGCGCGAGGCCCAGGGCCGCCAGCCCCACGGAGAACAGGCCGAACCGGCGGTCCCGGCGCCCGTGTCGCGTGGCGGGCGGATCGTACCTGGCGAACAGCGCCCGCAGCTCGGGCCAGTCCAGGACGCGCAGGGCCGCGGGGTGCTTCGCGCCCAGGGCGGCGCGGGCCTCCTTCGTGTGCAGGACGTCGTCGTTGGCCCAGTCGGCGAGCGCGTCCTGGAACAGGCCATGACGCTCCTCCGCCTGCGCGTACCCGCCTGCCGAAGTCATCGCTCGCGCCCCCGAGCCGGCCCGCCCGGCGGCGGCCCCTCGGCGTGACTATAGCGCGGCGCGACGCGAATGGGACCCGCGAGTCGGGCTTGCAATCTGCCGCCAACATTCGACTGTTCGGGTGGAGAGAGAGGCCGCGACGCCGCGCGATGTACGCGGCTCCGGGACAGGGGGAGGCGAGGATGGGACTGCGTCAGGCGGTGGTCTGCGGCGTGGCGGGAGTCCTGCTGGCGCTGGGCGCGGGCGCCGTGTCGGTGTCCCAGCCGGCTCCGGCGCCCGGGGCCGGCGAAGGCGAAGCCCTCTACGCGGCGCGCTGCCGGATGTGCCACGAGCCGCCGGTTCCGCGGGCGCCCGGCCGCGACCAGCTCCGCGGGATGGCGGGCTCGCAGATCGTCGAGGCCCTCACCCGGGGCACGATGCAGCCGATGGCCGAGGGACTGTCGCCGGCGCAGATCGCATCGCTCGCCACCTACCTCACGGGGCGCAGCGTCACCGCCCCCGAAGGCGGCCTGCGCGTGGGCGCCGCCGCGCCCGCGCCGCCCGACCTCAAGCCCGACGCGACCGCCGCCGCGCGGCTTGGCCGGATGCGGCCCGTGTCCCAGGCCACGCTGCACGCGCCGGCGCCGGGCGACTGGCTGCACTGGGGCCGGACCTACGACGGCCAGAACTTCAGCCCGCTGACGAGGATCGACCGGCGCACGGTGGCGTCGCTGCGCCCGGCGTGGCGCCTGCCGCTGCCGGCGGGGCCCAGCATGCCGACCCCGCTGGTGCACGACGGCGTCATGTTCCTGCAGACCAGCCCGGACACGGTGATGGCGCTGGACGCCACGACCGGCGCGGTGCTCTGGCGGCGCAGCTACAAGCCCAGCCTGCCGTCCAGCCAGAAGATGGGACTGGCGATCGCGGCCGGCCGCGTCTTCGTGCCCACCTCGGACCTGCACGTGATCGCGCTCGACGCCCGCACCGGCGAGCCGGTCTGGGACCACGAGATCGCCATCGCACCGCCGGCCACGGCGCGACGGCCCTTCAACCTGCGCAGCGCGCCGCTGATCGTCGGCGACAAGGTCATCCAGGGCGTGACGGCGTCGGGCGCGCCCGGCGGCGGCTTCATCGTGGGGCTCGACATCGCCACGGGCCGCGAAGTCTGGCGCTTCCACACCATCGCCCGGCCCGGCGCGCCGGGCGGCGAGAGCTGGAACGGCCTGCCGCTGGAGCGGCGCAGCGGCGGCTCGGTCTGGCAGCAAGGCACCTACGATCCCGAGCTGAACCTCGTCTACTACGGGGTGGGCCAGACCTATGACACAGGCCCGCTGATGAAGCCCTCGGGCGCGCCGGGAACCACCCAGGATGCGCTCTACACCGACAGCACGGTCGCCCTGGATCCCGACACCGGGAAGCTGGTCTGGCACTACCAGCACCTGCCGAACGACCAGTGGGACCTGGACTGGTCCTTCGAGCGCCAGCTCGCCACCCTGACCATCGACGGGCGCCCGCGCCGGGTGGTGATGAACATCGGCAAGATGGGCGTGCTCGATGCGCTGGATGCGCGCACCGGCGTCTACCTGTTCTCGATCGACGCCGGCGCCCAGAACGTGATCTCGGCCATCGACCCCAAGACCGGCGCCAAGACCACCGATCCCGCGCGCTGGCCCGACAAGACGAAGTCGACGCTGATCTGTCCGAACGCCACCGGGGCGCGGAACTGGCCCTCGACCAGCGTCGATCCGCGCAGCGGGAAGCTCTACCTGCCGGTCACGATGTGGTGCCTGACGTTCGGGCCGCCGACGGGCCCCGGCTTCACGCTGCTGAGCTCGGGCGTGGGCCTCAGTCCCGCCGACCACCCGGAGGCGTCGGCGAGCGGGAAGATGGGTCGCCTGCAGGCGATGGACCTGCGCGGCCGCAAGCTGGGCTGGCGGCAGGAGTTCACGGCGCCGATCGCCTCCTCGGTCCTGGCGACCGCGGGCGGGGTGGTGTTCGCGGGCGACCTGCAGCCGGCGCTGAACGCCTTCGACGACCGCGACGGAAGGCTGCTGTGGCGCGTGCCGCTGGACGGCTATCCCAGCTCGACGCTGGTGACCTACGGCGTGGGCGACGCTCAGTACGTCGCCGTGGTCGTCGGCCTGAGGAACTTCCACGTGAACGACCTGTCGCGCCGCTACCAGGTCTTCCAGCGCGCCCGCGGCGTGGCCGTCGAACCGCCGAAGGGCGAGCCGGCGATCGTGGTCTTCGCCCTGGACGGCAGGTCTCGCTCGCGCTGACGTTGCGGCAGGCGGGTCGAATCATCCGCCGAGTGTTGTATGTTGGTCCGCAGTGACGTCAGTCGGGTGACAAGGGGGCTTCACTCGTGCCGAACATCGCGTTCATCAGCCCGAAGGGGGGCGCGGGCAAGACGACCGCGGCGCTTCTCCTGGCCCTGGGTCTGGCGGAGCGCGGCGCGCGGGTGGCGCTGATCGATTCCGATCCCAACAAGCCGCTGGTCCGCTGGGGCGGCCTGCCGGGCCGGCCCGACGGCGTGACCGTGCACGCGGCGCCCACCGTGCCCGACATCCGCGAGGCCGCGGCCGAGGCGCGCCGCCTCAGCCCGGACTGGGTGATCGTCGACACCGAGGGGTCCGTGCGCGGGGCCATGGTCTTCGCCGCGCTGCGCTTCGACGCGGTGGTGACGCCGCTGACCGGCTCGCAGATGGACGCGGTGGAGGCGATCAAGGCGTCCGAGCTGGTGGCCAGCTTCGGCAAGCGGCAGGGCAACGACCTGCCCTACGCCTGCCTCATGAGCCGCGTGCCGGCGGCCCTGAAGCCGCGCTCGCTCGGCGCCGTGGTGGCGCAGCTGAAGGCGCGCGGCATCGAGATCCTGCCCACCCCGCTGATCGAGAAGGAGGCCTTCCGCGCGCTCTTCGAGGTCGGCGGCGGGCTGAGCGGGCTCGAGGCGCAGGGCGTCGGCGGCGTCGCGGCAGCACGGGCGAACGTCGCGGCCTATGTGAACGCCATCCAGGCCCTGGTGACGCCCGCGCCGGCGCTCCGTCGCGCCGGATAGCCGGCGGTCGCCGTCGGCGGCCTTACGCCCTTGTCCCGGAATGAGCCGGTTGCAGACACTCGCGCATGGCGCGAATCCTGCAAGCTGGACCATCGGATATCGCCCTATGGGTCAGGGGGAGACGATGGCCGAGTACAAGATCTACGTTCTGGGTCCCAGCGGCATGATCGCGCGGGGCATCTGGTTCGACCGCCCGGATGACGAGGCCGCGGCGGAGTTCACCCAAACCCGCGCGCCGGACGAGGCCCGCGAGCTCTGGTGCGGGGACCGGCTGGTCGGGACCTTCGAGCGCGCCGCCGGCGCGGGCTGACCGGGTTCGCGTCGCAGGCGGCTTTCGCCGGGGACCGCGGTCGCGCTAGGTTGCCCCCCGAACAACAAGGGGAGGGACCATGTCGGACATCGTGACCGTGTCGGACGCCGGCCATGTGCGGACGATCCGCCTGAACAGTCCGCGCAACAAGAATGCGCTGTCGACCGAGCTGGCCTGGAAGGTGATCGGGGCGATCGACGCCGCCGCCGTGGACGACAATGTCTGGGTGGTGGCGCTGACCGGGACGGGCGACGCCTTCTCGGCGGGCCTCGACCTCACCAACCCGCCCCGCTACTCGCCCAAGTCGGCCATGGACAGCCAGCTCGACGACATCGGCTGGGTGGGCAACTTCCTGCTGGCCATGCGCAAGCGCTGCGACAAGCCGGTGGTGGGCGGGATCAACGGCGTGGCGGTGGGCGCGGGCCTCGGGCTGGCCATGTCCACCGACGTGCGCCTGATCGCTTCCAGCGCCCGCCTCATGGCGGGCTACACCCGCATCGGCGGCTCTCCCGACGCGGGCCTCACCATCACCCTGCCGCAGGCCATGGGCTACGAGAAGGCCCTGCGCTTCATGATGGAGAACCGCACCGTCACCGGCGCCGAGGCCCTGGCCTGGGGGATGGCTGGCGAGGTGGTCGACGACGAGACGTTCGACGCCCGGCTGGCGGAATACTGCCAGGAGCTCTGCGCCTGGTCGCCGATCACCCTGCGCCTGCTGAAGCGGGGGCTGGTGAAGGCGATGGAGTCGAACGACATGGAGCAGCAGCTCCGCTACGAGGTCGGCAACATCCGCATCGCCTTCGGCAGCGAGGACGCCCAGGAGGCCCGCAAGGCCTTCTTCGAGAAGCGCAAGCCGGTGTTCGTGGGCAGGTAGGCGAGCGCGGTCATCAGGGCGCCTGAGGCGCGGGGGGAAGAGATGCTGACGATGAGGATGGCCCGGCGGGCGCTGCTGGCGGCCGTGGCGGCGACGGCGCTGGCCGGACCGGGCCTGGCCGCCACCCGGGCGGTGGACGCGAAGGCGTCGTCGATCGTGAAAGGCGACGCGGCGGCGCTGGGCTTCGATCCGGCGAAACTGGACGCCGCGCGCCAGGGCCTGAAGGCCGACGTGGCCTCGGGGAAGATCGCCGGCGCCTACCTGATGGTGGGGCGCAAGGGCAAGGTGGTCTTCCAGGAGGGCTTCGGCGTGCAGGGCCCGGGCCAGACCCGGACGCCCGACGAGGAAACCATCTGGCGCATCTTCTCGATGACCAAGCCGCTGGTGACGGTGGTGGCCATGACGCTGGTCGAGGAGGGCAAGCTCGACCTCGACGCGCCGGTCTCGAAGTACCTGCCGGAGTACAAGGACCTCGTCGTCTGGCAGGCCGACGGCACGACGCGGCCCGCGACGAAGCCGATGCTGGTGCGGCACCTGATGAGCCACACCTCGGGGCTCATCTACGGCTTCATCCAGCCGAACGCGCCGATCGCCAAGGCCTGGGCCGCGGGGGGTGAGAACCGCAACGACCTCACGGCGCGCGAGTACGCCAAGGTGGTGGCGAGGCTGCCGCTGCGCACCGAGCCGGGCGCGGCGTGGTTCTACTCGCGCTCCACCGACATCCTGGGCGCGGTGACCGAGGCGGCCGGCGGCAAGACCCTGGACGTGCTGGTGCGCGAGCGCGTCACCGGCCCGCTGGGGATGACCGACACCGCGTTCTTCCAGCCCGAGTCGAAGCGGTCGCGGTTCGCCGAGCCGAAGACGCCCGAGCCCTTCATGTACTACGACTACGCCAAGCCCACGCCGATGCTGTCGGCCGGGGGCGGCCTGTCGTCGACCGCCGAGGACTACCTGCGCTTCGTGTTGATGCTGGCGGGCGAGGGGACCTACAAGGGCGTCCGCATCCTCAAGCCCGAGACGCTCGCGCGCATGCGGCAGGACGAGACGACGCCCGAGATCCGGCGGGCGGGACTGTTCTTCCCGGGGCCCGGCATGGGCTTCGGCCTCGGCTTCAGCCTGGTGAACGACGACACCGTCCAGCGTCCGGGCAAGGGCACGTTCTCGTGGTGGGGCATCGCCGGCACCGAGTTCTGGGTCGACCCGAAGAACGAGGTCTTCATGATCTTCATGGTGCAGGCCCGCGAGGCGGCGATGGAGTACCAGCGCAAGAACCGCGCATGGATCTACGACGCCCTCGCCACGCCGGGCGCGGCGGCCCGATAGGAGACCGGACGATGCGGACGAGCACTTGCGCGGCGGCCATGGCCGCGTTGCTGGCGGCGACGGCGGCAGGTCCGGCGGCGGCTGCGAAGGGGGCGGGCCTGACGACCACGCCGGCCGCGCTGGCGAAGGCGCTGGCGAGGGGCGACGTCGTCGTCCTGCAGGTGGGCGACCGCGCCGGCTACGAGGCGGGCCACATTCCGGGCGCGCGGCTGCTCAGCCTCGCCGACATCGCCGCGCCCATGGGCGGCGAGGCGTTGACGCTGCAGCTTCCGGAGCCGGAAGCGCTGCGCGCCAGGCTGGCGTCCCTGGGCGTGTCGGACCGCTCCCGCATCGTCGTGGTCCCGACCAAGGAAGGCATCCAGTCGGCCACGCGGGTGGTCTTCACCCTCGACGCCGCGGGCCTGGGCGCGCGGACCACCCTGCTCGAGGGCGGGACGGCGGCGTGGGCCGCGGAGGGCCGGGCGCTCGAGACGGCCGCGCCCGCGCCGGCGAAGCCCGGCAAGCTGTCGCCGATCCGCTATCGGCCGCTCGTGGCGGACGCGGCGTTCGTAAAGGCGCACCTCTCGGCCCCGGGCTACACGATCGTCGACGCCCGCACGCCCGAGTTCTACACGGGCCAGCGCACCGGCGGCTCGCCCGCGCGGCCGCACAAGACCGGGCATGTGGCGGGCGCGCGCAGCGTGCCCTTCACCTCGGTCACGACCCCGGACCTGAAGCTGGCGAGCGAGGCCGAGATCGCGGCCCGCTTCAAGGCCGCCGGGGTGAAGCCGGGCGACAAGGTCATCGTCTACTGCCACGTGGGCCAGCAGGCCACCGCCACGCTCTTCGCCGCCCGCAAGCTCGGCATCGACGCCCTGCTCTATGACGGCTCGTTCGAGGAGTGGTCCCGGCTGGACGGGCCCGTCGCGTCGCCCTGAGACCCCTGACTCCGCGGACCGGCTATCCCGCCCGCGGCTTGAACGCCTCGCGCACGAAGGCCGGCGGCTCCGCGTCGCGGAAGGCCATGTGCAGGTTGTCGTTGAACGACGCGACGGAGAAGCCCAGGCCACGCCACAGGAGCGCCAGCGCGTGCCGTGAGTACAGGGTGATGTGGCCATTCCGGGGGCCGATGTACCACCAGGAGAGGCCGCGCCGGTCGAAGTCGGCCGGCTGCACCAGCGTCGAGAAGAAGATCACGCCGTCGTCGGCCGTGAGCGCGGCGAGGTCGGCGGCTCCGCCCCGCGGGTCCGGCAGGTGCTCCAGGGTCTCGAAGCAGGTGACCAGTTCGAACCGCCCCTCGGGACGTCCGCCCGTCTCGGGGTAGATCGGATCGTAGGTCTCGCACGCCAGGCCTGCCGCGCGCAGCTCGGCGCAGAACCGTCCGCCGCCGCCGCCATAGTCCAGCACCCGGCGGCCCTGGAGGCCCGGCCCGAGGCGCGCCGTGACCCAGCGCGCGTTCTGGATGGGCCGGGTCTCCTCGCTGTCCGGGTCCACCTCGGCGTAGGCGTCGTTGTAGATGTGCGCGCGAAAGTCGTCGTGGCTCCAGGCGTCGAAGGCGTCGGTGAACACCAGGCCGCAGCCCCGGCACCGGCGGTAGTAGATTGGGACCCCGGCGAGCGGCAGCCGGCCGCCGCGCTCCTCAACGCAGTTGCGGTTGAAGTCGAGCACGCCGAACAGGGCCGCCTCGCCACCGCAGACCTTGCACGGAACGGGCGCTCGATCCGGAGGCCGGAGTCTTGCGGTCAGATCGGGCCGGACCGCCGCGGCGCTCATCGGCGTCCGAACAGCCGCTCGATGTCGGCGAGCTTGAGCTCCACGTAGGTGGGGCGTCCGTGGTTGCACTGGCCGGAGTGGGGCGTGGCCTCCATCTGGCGCAGCAGGGCGTTCATCTCGGGCGCGCTGAGCCGGCGGCCGGCGCGGACCGAGCCGTGGCAGGCCATGGTCGAGCAGACGTCCTCGAGCCGCTCCTTCAGCGCCAGGGCCTGGCCGTTCTCGGCGAGGTCGTCGGCGATGTCGCGGATCAGGCCCGCCGCGTCGGTTTCGCCCAGCAGCGCGGGGACCTCGCGCACCAGCACCGCGCCTGGCCCGAAGCTCTCGATGGAGAGGCCCAGGGCCGCGAGCTCGTCGGCGCGCGCCAGGACGCGGTCGGCCTCGGCCGGATCCAGCTCCACCACCTCGGGCAGCAGCAGGGCCTGGCGCGCGACGCCGCCTTCGGCCAGTTCGCCCTTCATGCGCTCGTAGACCAGCCGCTCGTGCGCGGCATGCTGGTCGACGATGACCACGCCGTCGCGGGTCTGGGCCACGATGTAGGTCTCGTGCACCTGGGCGCGCGCCGCTCCCAGCGGGAAGTCCACCGGATCGAGGGCCGGAGACGGGGCCCCGGGCTCCGCCATCCCGGGACCCGGCGCTTCGGCCCGGGCTGACAACGCCGCGAGACCGGGGATGGCCTGGGCGACGGCGACTGCGGCGTTCGGCGTCCAGCCGCCCGCAGACCAGGCCGAGAACCCGGCGCCCGAGGGCCGGGGCGGCGGAAAGGCCTGCGGCCGGAAGCCGCCCAGCGCGGCCATGGACACGGTCGTCGACGCCCGGTGACCGGCGCTGGCCAGCGAATGCCGCAGCCCGCTCACGATCAGCCCCCGCACCAGGCCAGGGTCACGGAAGCGCACCTCGGCCTTGGCCGGGTGCACATTGACGTCCACGAGCGCGGGATCGAGCTCGATGTAGAGCGCGCACGCCGGGTGGCGGTCGCGCGCCAGGAAGTCGGCATAGGCGCCCCGCAGCGCCCCCTGCAGCAGCCGGTCGCGCACCGGCCGGCCGTTCACGAACAGGTACTGGTGGGCGGCGTTGCCGCGGTTGTAGGTGGGCAGGCCCGCATAGCCGGACAGGCGCACGCCCTCGCGCTCGTGGTCGATGAGCAGCGCGTTCTCCGAGAACTCCCGGCCCATCACGGCGCCCAGACGCGCCAGTCGGCCCTCGTCGCCCGACGCCTCGGCGGGCAGGCGCAGGCTGCGGCGTCCGTCGAGGTCGAGCGAGAAGCCGACGGCCTCGTGCGCCATGGCCTGGCGCTTCAGCTCCTCGGCGATGGCCTGGCTCTCGGCCCGCTCGGACTTCATGAACTTCAGCCGGGCGGGCGTCGCATAGAAGAGGTCGCGCACCTCCACCCGCGCCCCGTGCGGACCGGGGAACGCCGCCGGCGACACCGCGCCCACGGCGCCGCCGTCCACGAAGATCGCATAGGCGTCCGCGGCGCCCCGGGCGCGGCTGGTGATCGAAAGCCGCGCGACCGAGCCGATGGACGGCAGGGCCTCGCCGCGGAACCCAAGGGTGGCGATGCGCAGGAGGTCGTAGTCGCCCGCATCGTCGGGCGCGAGCTTGGAGGTCGCGTGGCGCTCCACCGCCAGCGGCAGCTCGGCCGCCGTCAGGCCGCCGCCGTCATCGGCGACGAGGATGCGGCTGAGGCCGCCGCCGTCGGCCTGGACCTGGACCTCGCGCGCGCCGGCGTCCAGCGCGTTCTCCACCAGCTCCTTGACCGCGCTGGCGGGGCGCTCCACCACCTCCCCGGCGGCGATGCGGTTGATGAGCTCGGGCGGGAGGCGGCGGATCGGCATGTCGGCGCTTCGTATCTACATAGTACGATTCCAAGGAGCCTTCTGTCCGTGCTGAATCGAGCCCTGATCCTGGCCGCGGCGATCGCCCTCTGCGCGCTTCCCGCGCAGTCCCAGGCCCCGGCGGCGCCGCCCGCCGACGATCCCGACGCCACCCTGGTCGAGGAACTGGTGGTCCGCGGCCGGCTGCCCGGCCCGGCGTGGTGGCGGGTGCAGGACGCCGACACCACCGTCTACGTCCTGGGCGTGCCCTCGCTGGCGCCCAAGCGCATGCAGTGGGACCGGTCGATCTTCGAGCGCCGGCTGCAGGGGGCCAACATGGTGGTCCTGCCGTTCGTCAACGTCCGCGCGAAGGCCGCGGGCTCACTGGGCACGGCGTTCAACCTGATGCGGCTGCGAACCGGCGGTCCCTACGAGGAGCGGCTCGATCCGGCGACCCGCGCCCGCTTCGTCGCCGTCCGCACGCGGCTGGGTCAGGACGCGCGACACTACCCCACGAGCAACCCGCTCGCGGCCGGCGTCCAGCTCGCCATCGACTACCGGGACCGCAACGAGCTCACCAACATGGATCCCGCCAAGCTCGTCCGCTACCTGGCGCAGCAGCGCCGCTTAAAGGTGGTCGAAAAGAGCTACGACCTGGGCGGACAGCTGGGCGGCATCATCCGCACACCCGCCTCGGTGGGCCGCATGTGCTTCGAGGAAGTGCTTCAGCAGGCCGAGGCCGGACCCGGCGTGACGCTCGCGGCGGCGCGGGCCTGGGCCGAGGGCGACGTGGCCGGCGCCCTCAACAACGAGCGGACCTACGAGCGCTGCCTGTCGGCCGTCGCGGGCGGCCGCAGCTACGACGAGCGCACCAAGGCCGACACGGCCGCCGCCATCACCAACGCCCTGAAGCAGCCCGGCCACGCGATCGTGCTGGTGCAGTTGCGCCCGCTGCTCGCGCAGGGCGGAGTCCTCGACCGCCTTCGGGCCGCCGGTCACACGGTCAAGACGCCGGGCGAGGACTAGCCGGGCGGTTGACCAGGCATCGTCACGCGGATGAGGGCGTCGAGGGGGCGGCGCCCCCTCTCGCTTCGCGAGCTCCCCCTTGGGGGGAGCATCTGACGGGCGTTCCCCTGAGCGTTCAGGGGAGGGCGATCAAAGTCCCGGGAGCTTGATCTTGCTCTTGCCCTGGCGCTCGATCAGCACGGGCTTGCCGCCGGTCAGCTTGGCGATGCGTTCCTTCTCGGCGGCGGCGTCGATGGGCGCGTTCGACCCGTCGAGGGCCGCGGTCTGTTGCGGCTGGGCGGCGGCCGCCTCGTCCTTCTTCCAGAACATCACCCGGTCGGCGAAGCTCTTTTCCTTGTGGGCGATGTCGCCGAACTCGTCGTCGACCACGTAGCGGACCAGCGGGTCGGCCTTCTCGGCGCCGGCCTTGGCGACCAGCAGCTTCTCGCCGTCGGAGCGTTGCTCGGCCTCACGCTGGCCCAGCAGGGCGTTGCGCGCTGCGCTCTCGGGCTGCAGCTCCTGCGGACGCGGCTCGCCGGGGGCGGGCGGGCGCAGGGCATAGTCGGGCGGCACCACGAGCGGAGCCTTGGTGACGATCCGGAACTCGTCGGGCGTCACCTTGGACATGCCCAGCGCCTTCTGGGTCGACTGGCAGCCGGCGAGGCCCGCGGCCGCGACCAGGGCGGCGGTCGCCACGATCACTCGGTTGGCCACGATCGCGCGGTTGGCCACGATCACGCGTTTGACGGTCATCTACCCTAGAACTCCCATGCGCGGCTCGGACCGAGCCCAGGCGCCAGCTTCGACGTATCGCCGCTCTCCGTGGCGGGAAAACGGCGGCGGGCTCCCGTCCCGAAGAGATGGAATAGACGAATCCCCGCGGCGCGCCAACGGCGTCAGGCGGGGCGTTGCGGACGCAGGCTGTCGAACAGCAGCAGGATCACGCCGATCGTGATCCCCGCGTCGGCGATGTTGAAGATCCAGGGGAAGAACCCCAGCGCGCTCACGTCGATGAAGTCCACCACCGCGCCGAACCGCGCCCGGTCGATGGCGTTGCCGACCGCGCCGCCGATCACCAGAGCCAGCCCCAGCGCGGTCAGGGCGCGCGTCTGGTTGCGGGCCCAGACCGCCAGCAGCACCGCCACGGCCGCCGAGAAGGCCACGAAGCCCCAGCGCACCAGATCGTGCTCGGCCTGGAACAGGCCGAAGCTCACGCCCTCGTTCCAGATGCGCGTGAAGTTGAGCGGGCCGAACACCTCCATGGTGGCGCGTTCGGGCAGGCGTACGACCGACAGGATCCAGTACTTGGTCAACTGGTCCAGCACGATCACCACGGCGGCGATGGCGAAGGCGCGCCAGCCCCAGGGCGTGATCCCGCGGGGCGCCGTCGCGGCCTGCACGGCCTCGCTCATGCCCCCCGCTCCGCGTCCCAGGCCGCCACGGCGTCGTCGCAGCGCTCGCAGAGGAACTTCGGCGCGGCCACCTCGGGCAGGATGCGCCAGCAGCGGGCGCACTTGTGGCCCTGGGCCTTCTGCACGTCCACGCCCACGCCGGGCGACTCGGCCAGCCGGAAGCCGCCGCCGGCCGCGGCGACGAGTTCGGCGGCGCTGGTGCGGAACACCTCGGCCGGGTCCAGCCCCTCGAAGGCCGCACGCAGGTCGGCGCTCTCCAGGTGCACGCGCGGCGCGGCTTCCAGCGCGGCGCCCATCCGCTTCTCGCGCCGCTCGACCTCGATCGCGCCGGTCACCACGGAGGTCGCCTGCTGCACCCTGGCCCAGCGGGCGGCTTCGGCGTCGTTGCGCCATTCGGCCGGCGTCGCCGGGATCGTCCGCAGGCAGTTGGAATGGCCCTGCGGGAAGCGTGTCGTCCACGCCTCTTCCGTGGTGAAGGGGATCAGCGGGCTGAGCCACGCCGTCAGCCGTTCGAACACCGCGTCCATCACCGTGCGGGCCGCACGCCGGCGCAGGCTGTCGGGCCGGTCGCAGTAGAGGGCGTCCCGGCGGACGTCGAAGAACAGCGCCGACAGGTCGTCCTGGCAGAAATCGAGGATCGGCCGGATCACGTCCTGGAAGACATAGCCTTCGTAGGCGGCGCGCACCTGGCCGTCGAGCTCCCACAGCCGGTGCAGGATGTAGCGCTCCAGCGGCGGCATCTCGGCCAGTTCGACCGCCTCGTCAGGCCCGTAGTCGGCGAGCGCGCCCAGCATGTAGCGCACGGTGTTGCGCAGCTTGCGGTAGGCGTCGGACGTGGTCTGCAGGATCGTCTTCCCGATCCGGCTGTCGTCGGCGTAGTCGATCATCGCAGCCCACAGGCGGATGATCTCGGCCCCGGACTCGCGGATGACCACCTCGGGGTCGACCGTGTTGCCCTTGGACTTGCTCATCTTCTCGCCGTTCTCGTCCATGGTGAAGCCATGGGTGAGGATGGCGTCGTAGGGCGCCCGGCCGCGCGTGCCGCAGCTCTCCAGCAGTGAGCTCTGGAACCAGCCGCGGTGCTGGTCCGAGCCTTCCAGGTAGAGGTCGGCGGGCCACTTGGTGTGGGCGCGGTTCTCCAGCGTGAAGGCGTGCGTCGAGCCCGAATCGAACCAGACGTCCAGGATGTCCTCGACCTTCTCGTAGCGGTCGGGATCGTGCTGGCCCAGGAAGTCGGTGACCGGCCGGTTGAACCAGGCGTCCGCGCCCTCCCGGGCGATGGCGTCCACGGTGCGGCGGTCGACCTCGGGGTCGTGCAGCGGCTGTCCCGTCTCCTTGTCCACGAACATGGCCAGCGGCGCGCCCCAGGCGCGTTGGCGGCTGATCAGCCAGTCGGGCCGGCTCTCGACCATCGCCCGGATGCGGTTCTTGCCCTGCGCGGGATAGAAGGCCGTGGCCTCGATCGCCTCCAGCGCGGCCTCGCGCAGGGTGCGCCCGCCCAGCGCCTTCGTCTCGATCGGCTCGTCGATGCGGATGAACCACTGCGGCGTGTTGCGGAAGATCACCGGCGCTTTCGAGCGCCAGCTGTGCGGATAGCTGTGTTCGAGACGCCCGCGCGCCAGGAGCCGGCCCGCCTCGATCAGCTTTTCGATGACCGCCGGGTTCGCCGGCCCGAACCGGCCGGCCTTCTTGCCCTCGGTCTCCAGCACCTTCAGCCCGCCGAACAGGGCCACGTGCGGATAGTAGGCGCCGTCGGGATCGACGGTCTCCGGGATCTCGCGGTGGCCGTGGGCCAGCCAGACCAGGTAGTCGTCGGCGCCGTGGCCCGGCGCGGTGTGGACGAACCCCGTGCCGGCGTCGTCGGTGACGTGGTCGCCGGCGAGCAGGGGCACGCCGAACCTGTAGTGGGGATCGAGGTTGGCGAACGGGTGCTCGCACTCCATGCCCTGGCAATCGATGGTCTCGAGACGGCGGGCCTTGGCGATCTTGGCGGCCGCGAACACGTCCGCCGCCAGCTTGTCGGCGACGATCAGCCTGTCGCCGGGCCGGGCCCAGGGCTCGAACTCCAGGCCCGCCTCCATGGCGTCGACCACGTAGACGCCGTAGGCGATGGCGTCGTTGTAGCTGATCGCCCGGTTGGCGGGGATGGTCCAGGGCGTGGTGGTCCAGATCACCACGCTGGCCCCGCGGGCGGCGTCGCTGCCCTCGGTGACCGGGAACTTCACCCAGATCGTCGGGCTCACGTGGTCGTGGTACTCGACCTCGGCGTCGGCGAGCGCGGTCCTCTCGACCGGGCTCCACATCACCGGCTTCGAGCCGCGGTAGAGCTGGCCCGACGCCACGAACTTGTGGAACTCGGCGACGATCGCGGCCTCGCTCGTGAAGTCCATGGTGGCGTAGCGGTTTTCCCAGTCGCCGACGACGCCCAGGCGCTTGAAGCCCTGCTTCTGCACCTCCATCCAGTGGGCGGCGTAGTCGCGGCACAGCTTGCGGAACTCGGCCTTGCCGACCTCGTCCTTCCGGCGGCCCTTGGCGCGCAGCTCCTCCTCGATCTTCCACTCGATCGGCAGGCCGTGGCAGTCCCAGCCGGGCACGTAGTCCACGTCGTAGCCCAGCAGGAACCGCGAGCGGACGACGAAGTCCTTCAGCGTCTTCTGCAGGGAGTGGCCGATGTGGATGGCGCCGTTGGCGTACGGCGGTCCGTCGTGCAGGACGAACAGCGGCGCGCCGGCGCGCTGCCGCTCGGCGCGCATTTGGCGGTAGAGGTCGTCCGCCTCCCACTTCGCCAGGATCTGGGGCTCCTTCTGCGGGAGTCCGGCGCGCATGGGGAAGGGCGTCTCGGGAAGGAAGACGGTCTCGCGGTAGTCGCGAAGGGGTGTTTCGGCGTCGTCGGCCATAACTCTGTCCAGTGTGTCCGGAGGTCTAGAGGTGCGGGGTGAGAACCCGGCGCGCGCTGGAACGGAATTCGTCCGGCGGCGTCACGCCGGGCGGATAATTCGCGCGCTCTTCCGGACCGAAGTCATGGCGGCAGCGTCTAGCAGAGGGCGGCCGAGGCGTCACCCTCCGCGGCGCGCTGCCGTGACGCGGCCGAATGCGGGATGACAGCGCCGAAGGGGCAGGCAAGGATCGGGCAAACGGAGGGAGAGGCCCGATGATGCGGTGGATGCTGGCGCTTGCGGCGCTGTTCGTTCTGGCGGCCCCGTCCGCCGCCCTGGCCGAGACCGGGTTCCTGGACCGGACGATCACCGTCGACGGCAAGGCCTATGCCTACCAGGTCTATGTGCCTCGCCAGCTTGCGAAAGGACCACCGCCCGTCATCCTCGCCCTCCACGGCGCGGGCGAGCGCGGCTCGGACGGGCTGCTGCAGACCGAGGTGGGGCTGGGGGGCGCGATCCGTCGCCATCCCGAGCGCTGGCCCGCCATCGTGGTCTTCCCCCAGGCGCCCAAGGACCAGCTCTGGATGGGCGCCCCCGCCAAGATGGCGCTGGCCGCGTTGGCTGCGGCCGAGCGGGAGTTCCGCACCGACCCCGACCGCGTCTACCTCGCGGGCATGTCCATGGGGGGCAACGGGACCTGGCGGCTGGCGTATGAGAATCCCGACCGCTTCGCCGCCCTCGTGCCGGTCTGCGGCTTCGCCGGATCGTTCCGGGGCCTCCCGCCGATCGCCGCCGGCCCCGACCCCTTCGCGGCCCTGGCGCAGCGCATCGCCCGCGCGCCGGTGTGGATCATCCACGGCGACGCCGACGTGGTGGTCCCGGTCGACGAGTCGCGGAAGATGGCCGCGGCCCTGAAGGCCGCCGGCGCGGCCGTCACCTACAAGGAGCTGGCCGGGGTGAACCACAACTCCTGGGACCCCGGGTTCGCCGACGAGGCCCTTCCGGCGTGGCTGTTCCAGCAACGGCGCCAGCGCGCCAACTAGGCGACGGCAGGGCTGATTCAGCCAGCCATCGCGCCCTCAAAGGCCCGCCTGTCCCGGCAGGACTCCAGAATGTCCTGGAGTTCTCGGAAGATTTGTGCTACCTATGGAAAATCGAAATTCGAATTGGTTCGGTTGCTCTCCACGCTTGTTCTTCGGATCGAGCCCGGACTTCCCAAGATCCACTCCGAGATATCGATCGACGCTCCATCCGGAGCGCGCGCAAATCTATGCCTGAAAGGCGAAAAACATGACCACCGGCACCGTGAAATGGTTCAACCCCACCAAGGGCTTCGGCTTCATCCAACCTGACAACGGCGGCAACGACGTGTTCGTGCACATCTCGGCCGTCGAGCGGGCGGGCCTCGGCAGCCTGAACGAAGGCCAGAAGATCGGCTTCGAGCTCGAGCGCGACCAGCGCAGCGGCAAGATGTCGGCCGGCCAGCTGCAAGCTGTCTGACGAAACCGGGCCGGGCGGGAAACCGCCCGGCGACCTGCCCATGACCACATCGACCATCGAACGCGCCTACGAGCTCGCCCGCTCCGGCGCCGCACCCGACATCGAAGGCCTCAAGCTGCGCCTGAAGGCGGACGGCTGCCGCGCCGTCGACGCCCTGCTCGCGCCCCGCAGCATCCGCGGCCACCTGGCCGCCATCTGCGCGGCGACCTTCCCGGCGGCCCAGGCCGCGACTGACCCAAGGCGACCATGAACGAAATCCAGCGCACCGGCTTCGCCGAACGCCTCAAGACCGCCGCCGAAGCGAAGAAGGCCCTGCTGGCGGGGTTCAAGCCCAAGCCGACCGTGACGGCCGCCGACTTCACGCCCAGCGCCGAGGCGCGGCAGGCCGAGCTGGCCCAGGTGCGCCAGGACCGGGCCGAGGCCAAGGCCGCCCGCATCCAGGCCGCACACGACGCCGCCGAGGCCAAGCGGGTGTCCGAGGAAGCCGCCGCCGCCGCCGCCCTCGACGCCAAGCGCGGCGAGCGCAAGGAGCGCAAGGCGCTCACCAAGGCCGAACAGAAAGCCAAGCGCGACGCGCGCTACGCCGCCCGCAAGGCCCGCTGATCCGGAGACATCCATGGCGAGAAAGCCGAACTACGATTTCGAACGCCGCGAGCGCGAGCGCCTGAAGGCGCTCAAGACCGCCGAAAAGGCCGAGGCCAAGCGGGCCCAGCGCGAGCGCGACCGCGCCGCGGGCGATGCGCCCGGCGGCGGATCCGACGAACAGGACTGAGCCATGCCGCAGGGCGAGATCTACAACCACGAGACCGTCCTCATGGACGGCGAAACCTTCTCGGACTGCGAGTTCCGCGACTGCCGCCTGGTCTATGGCGGCGGCGAGCCGCCGGCGTTCGCCGGCTGCAGCTTCGTGGGCTGCGACTGGAAGTACGAGGACGCGGCCGCGCGCACGCTGGCCTTCCTCAAGCTGGTCTGGAGCGTCGGCGGCAAGGCCCCCGTCCAGGCGTTGATCAAGGACATCACGGCCGTCGGCCGCTGACGGAAGGGGCGCGCGCCATGGCCGGTCTGAAGGACAAGGGCGGCTTCTTCATCGACAAGGACCGGCTCGACCTCTCCGAGCGCAAGGCCGTCGAATACTGGATGAAGAAGTGGGGCGTGACGCGCGAGCAGCTCACCGCCGCCCATCGCAAGGTCGGCCGCCTCACCAAGGACATCGCCGCCGAACTCGGCAAGCGCCGCTGACGCGCTACGCCTCGGCGGTCGTCAGCCGCAGGCCGACGGCGCCCACCAGGATGAGGGCGATGAAGCCCAGCTGCAGCGGCCCCAGCCGCTCGCCGAACGCGAACGCCCCGATGGCGCCCGCGGCCATGATGCCGACCCCCGACCAGATGGCGTAGGCCACCCCCACCGGAATCGCCTTCAGCGCCGGCGCGAGCACCCAGAAGCATGCGGAGTAGAGGGCGATCGAGACCGCGCCCCAGTGCGCCTTCTCGAAGCCGTTCGACAGCTTCAGGAAGAAGGTCCCGCCGATTTCCAGGGCGATCGCCGCCGCCAGGTAGAGCCAGGCCGTCATCGGGTCGCCTCCATCGCCTTCCGCCGGTCGGCCGGCCCGCTCAGCTTCCCAGCACCCTGCGGGCCTCGTCCGCGTCCCTCATCACCTGCACGGTCATCGCCTCGAGCCCGTCGAACTTCTCTTCCGGACGCAGGAAGGCGACGAGGTCGGTCTCGATGATGCGGTCGTAGATGTCCTCGTCGAAGTCGAACATCCAGACCTCGAGCAGCGGGCGGGTGAGCCCCTGGACCGTCGGGTTCATGCCGATGTTGGCCACGCCGTCGAACTGCCGCCCGTCCGACAGGCGGGTACGGGTGGCGTAGACGCCGAAGCGCGGCGTCACATAGTCGGCGAGGTCCACGTTCGCGGTGGGAAATCCCAGCTTTCGGCCCAGCTGCCGGCCCCGCTGGACCGTGCCTTCGATGGCGAAAGGGCGGCCCAGGATGTCGGCCGCGACCTCGGGCCGACCGTCGCGGAGCGCGTCGCGCACCTGGGTCGACGAGAACTTCTCGCCGCCGTGGCCCACGGGGTCGGCCACCGAGACCCCGAAGCCGAGCTCATCCCCGTACTGGCGCATGGTGTCCGGGGTGCCGGTGCGGCCCTTGCCGAAGGAGTTGTCGAACCCGACCGCCACGTGGCGCGCGCCCAGGCCCTGGTGGAGCACCTGCGTGGCGAACTCTCGGTCGGTCATCCCGGCCAGCTCGGCGTCCAGCGGCAGGACGTAGAGGATGTCGACGTTCAGCTTCTCCAGCGCGCGCGCCTGCTGGTCGGTCTTCATCAGCCGGAACGCCGGTTCGTCGGGCCGGAAATAGACGCGGGGGTGGGGGTCGAAGGTGATGACCCCGAGCGGCGCGTCCAGATCGCCCGCGGCGCGGGCGGCCAGTTCGATCACCTGCTGGTGGCCCTTGTGGACGCCGTCGAAGCTGCCCATGGCCACGGCGGCGCCGCGGTCCTCTGGCGGCAGGTCCTTCCAGCCGCGGATCACCCGGATGCGCTTCATGCGCCCCCGATTGTCACGCCGGGCGGCGGGGCGCAATCACCAGGGCTTCACCGTCGATGACCGTCTTGCCCGCGACCTCGCAGATCGTGTCGAGCGTGACGTGCCCGCGGGCTTCGTCGAGCGCCTTGACCGTGACCCGAACCCCGACCAGGTCGCCGATCTTCACCGGCCTGCGGAACCGAAGCGACTGGGACAGGTAGATGGCCCCGGCCCCGGGCAGCTTGTTCGCGATCAGCCCCGAGATGAACGAGGCCGAGAGCATCCCGTGGGCGATGCGTTCGCCGAAGGTCGTGGTCTTGGCGTAGGCCTCGTCCAGGTGCAGCGGGTTGTGGTCGCCCGAGACGTCGGCGAAAGCCTGAATGTCGGCCAGGCCCACCACGCGGCTGGTCTCGGCGGTCTGGCCGACTGTCAGCTCGTCGAAATAGAAGCCTTGCACCGACCGCTCCCTTGGAACGCGGACGTCGCCCCCAGGAACGGTCCACGCTCCGGTCCTAGAGCGCCCCCGCCGACCACGCCAGATCGGGAGTTACCCAGTTCGCGAAAAGCGCCTCGCGGCGCAGGAGATCCGCCACGACGCGTGCGTCCAGGCCGTCGGCCCCAATCGTCTCGCCGCCGTGTATCCCGTTGGCGACGAACAGGACGTCGAGGCCACGCGCATTTGCGCCCCGGACGTCGGTGGGCAGCCCGTCGCCGATGCAGAGCACGCGGCGCGGATCGATCGGCCCGCCGCGCTCGGCCTCGGCGGCCCTCAGGGCCATCTCGTAGATCGGGGCGTAGGGCTTGCCCGCCATCACGGACCGGCCGCCCAGGTTCTCGTACAACTGGGCCAGGGCGCCGCCGCAGTAGATCAGCCGGTCGCCGCGCTGCACCACGATGTCGGGGTTGGCGCAGATCAGCTCCAGGCCCCGTTCCACGCACGTCAGGAAGCGGTCGCGGTAGTCCGCAGGCTCCTCGGTCTCGTCGTCATAGGGCCCGGTGACGCAGATGAAGTCGGCGTCGCCCGGCCCGGCGTCGGTGAGGCCCAGGCCTTCATAGAGCACCTCGTCCCGGTCCGGTCCGATCTTCCAGACGCGCCCCCCGCGCTCGGCCAGAAGCGCCCGGGTGGCGTCGCCCGACGTGATGAGCCGCGTCCAGGCCTCGCGCGGGACGCCGAGGGAGTCCAACTGGTCCACGATCGGGGGATGCGGCCGCGGGGCGTTCGAGATCAGGATGACGGGGCCCACCTCGGCCCGGTACCGCGCCAGGGCGGCGCAGGCCGCGGGGAAGCTCTCGCGGCCGTTGTGGATCACGCCCCAGACATCGCAGAGAAGGACATCGTAGCGGGCGGCGAGCTCGCCGAGCCCGGCGATCGGTGTGGGGGCGTTCATGCGAGGCGCGGGTAGCACATCGATGCGGCTCGGCGAAGGCGCGCGCCTCAGGGCTTGCTACCATCCTGCGCCGGAGCCTGCGCCTCGGCCTGCCGCGAACCCGCCAGCATGCTCCGCAGGGCGTAGTTCCCCTCATGGCAGGCCACCTCGAAGAGCGGCCCTGCGGTGGTGCGAAGCTCCATCTCGCCCTGCCAGGGCATGACGTAGAGCGACGGATTGCGCACCGTGAAGGCGTAGCCGAGCCGGTCCGGGCCCAGGCGCGTGAGCCGCTCGATCACCACGGCGTCCGCCGCGGGATCGCCGTCCGGCGCGTCCACCTCGGTCGCCGTGAAGTTGGTCGTCACGATGACCAGGGTGTCCCCCTCCCAGTGGCCGATGGACTCCCCGAGCCACCGGCGCACGTGCGGCGGCCCGCGCCGCGCCCGCGGGTCGAGCCGCACGATGCGCACGTCGCCGAGGTACTCCGCCTGGATGACCAGGTGGTCGCGGGTCTGCACGATGCGGAAGTTGTTGTTGTAGACCCCGTTGATCATCGGCGGTCCGGCGAGCGCCCCCGGCAGGCAGCGGTCGCCGCGCCCTCGGTCCTCCGGATTGTCGGTCGTCAGCTTGCGTCGCGCGGTGCGATCCTTGTTGCGGGCGGCGGCGGCCGCGGTGAAGGGCAGCTTCCCGTCGGCGGGCGAGACGATCAGCGAGGTGCGCGGCTGGCCCCGGACGCGCTGCAGCGGTTCGTCGGTCTCCCACCACTCGGAGTCCGCGCCGCCGACGTCGTCCTCGATGGGGGGCGGCTGATTGCGCCGGCGGGCCTCATAGGCGCGGGCTTCCGGCTCGCTGATCGTCAAGGCCTTGAAGTCCTTGGGCCGTTCGAGCGGCGTGAGCGAGCCGCTGGTCCACAGGCCGCCGAGATCCGGCGGCGCCGCCTGCGCGGTCGTGACGGAGGCGAGCGCCGCTGCGGCGATGATCAACCTGTGCATGCCACGCCCCCCTGCTGGCGCCTCATGCTCGTCCGCGGCCGGCCGTACGGCAAGAGCCCACGGCGGGAAGGCCCCGCGCGCCGGCTTGCCCTACGCGGCTCGGGGCCTCAGGCGCTCGACGTTCGAGGCCGGCGCGCCGGCCTCGGCCAGGACGTCGTTCTTGATCGCCCGCGGCTCGCCGAACAGGTGGCCCTGGGCGAGCTGCACCTCGAGGTCGAGCAGATCGACCACCTGCCGCTCGTTCTCGACCTTCTCGGCCACCAGATCGACGCCGTAGCGCCGCAACAGCAGGGCGAAGTCCTCGGCCGCCAGGTCGGGCATGGAGCGCAGGACGAGCCGGTCGTCGACCTCGGTGAGCTCGTCGAGCAGGGTCTGGGCCCCGACCTTCAGGAACTTCACGTCCGAGCGGCCGAGGTCCTGCAGGTCCAGGTCGAGGTTGACCACCTTGTCGACCGAGAAGCGGAAGCCGAGGTCGGCCAGGCGGGCCATGTTGCGGGCCTGGACCCCGTTGCGGGTCTCGAACGCCTGCTGGCCGATCTCGAAGACGAGGGCGGGCGCCAGGTCGCGGTTGGCCCGGAGCAGCTCGAGGAACTGCGGGAAGAACTCCTCGTCGCCCAGGCTGGCCATGGAGATGTTGCAGAAGATCCCCACGCGCCGGTCGCGCTGCGCCAGCCGCCTCACGATCTGCACGCAGCGGAAGAGCAGCAGGTTGTCGATGGCGGTCACCAGCCCGGCCGGCTCGGCCACGGCCAGATACTCGGCCGGCAGGATGACGCGGCCCGTGGCGTCGCGCAGGCGCGAGTAGCTCTCGTAGAAGACGGTCTTGCGCTGCGGCAGGGCCATCACCGGCTGCAGGTAGAGGTCGACGCGGTTCTCGGTGAGGGCGTCCCGGACCACGTCCAGCAGCCCCTGGGGGCGGCGGGCGTCGGATCCGCGAACGTCCTGGCCGGCGCGGGCGGCCAGGTACGGCTCGGGCTGCTCGTCGAAGCGGCGCCCCAGGCGCTGCACCAGCTCCTCCAGCATGTGGACTTCGTCGGTCAGCTCTGCGCCCCGGGTGAGGTCGGCCTCGACGGCCCGGGCCACCTCGGTGACGCGGCCGTCGATCCTCACCACCTGGTCGAGAAGGATCTTGTGGGCGTCGCGGACCGCCTCCACCTCGCCGCGGATCTCGCGCATCTCGAGGAAGCGCATGACCATGCCGTGCGAGGCGATGCAGAGGCCGAAGGCGCCCAGGAACGACGAGACGGCCACGCCGGCGCCCATCCCGTTGCGCCACAGCGTGAGCGCCACGATCAGCGAGAGGCAGAAGTAGGTCGCGCAGAGGAGCGCGAAGGTGAGCCGCCGCATGGATCCCGTTCCGAATCACCCGGAGTATCCGCTGCGGACTCCGGCCTCGTCGAACTCATTAACCATGCCGCGGTTCGGGTTTGGTTAACGCCGAATCGGGTCGCGGGCCCGCGGCGCTGGGGAGGCGCGCGCGCGGACCCGCCCGTCGCGGTTTACGCGGCCGGCTGGTCGAAGGCCCAGACGAACCCGAACGGGTCCTTCACCTGGGCCCAGGTGTCGCCCCAGAACATCACCTGCGGCTCGACCAGCGCCTGACAGCCGGCGCCGACGGCGCGGTCGAACCAGGCGCGGCAGTCCTCGACGATGAGCTGGATGATGAAGGCGGCGGGGGCTTCGAAGCTGTGTCCATGCTCGGGGTAGAAGTCGCCGAGCATGACCGAGCTGTCGTTGATATGGAGGTGGACGTGCATGGTCCGCCCCTGCTCGTCGGCGGGATGGGCGAACGCCACCTCGGCGGCGAACGCCTTGGCGTAGAAGTCGGCCGCCTTCAGCGCGCCGTCGACGGCCAGGTAGGCGACGACGCCCCCCTTGGTCTCCACCTTCGGCATGGCGGGCGCGTCGAGAGTCTCGGGCATCGGGTTGCTCCTGGCTGATCCTGGACCAAGGACGCGCGAACCAAGCTCGCGCCGACAATCACAGCTCTTCCTTTCCCGCTCGGGGGAAAGGAGGGAGGGTCTCAGCCCGCGGTATTCGCCGGCTGGTGGTCGGCGGCCAGCCGGTCGAGGTGGGCGCGGATGTGCGCGGCTTCGGCCGCGGTGTTGGCCAGCGCGATCGCCCGGTCGAAGGCGGCGCGGGCCTCGCCGTGCCGGCCCAGCTCGAGATTGAGGGCACCCCTCAGGCCGTGGAAGTGGAAGTAGCCCGAGAGCCGGTCCTGCAGCGGGTCGATCATCTCGAGCGCCGCCGCCGCGCCGCGCACCTTCGAGACCGCCACCGCCCGGTTCAGCGTGATGACCGGCGACGGCGTCATCCGCTCCAGGCTGGCGTAGAGGGCGTCGATCTGAGGCCAGTCGGTGTCGGCCGGCGTGGCGGCGCGGGCGTGCAGCGCTGCGATGGCGGCCTGCACCTGGTAGGGGCCCGGCCGCCGGTGACGCAGCGCCTTTTCGATCAGCGCGAGGCCCTCGGCGATCATCGGCGCGCGCCAGAGACGGCGGTCCTGGTCTTCCAGCAGCACCACCTGGCCGTCGGCGTCGAAGCGGGCGGGCGTTCGCGAGTGCTGGATCAGCATCAGCGCGAGCAGGCCCATGATCTCGGGCTCGGTCTGGAAGAGCCGCAGCAGCAGGCGGGCCAGCCGGATGGCCTCGTCGCACAGCTGTGCGCGCTCTGGGTTGCCGCCGGTCGAATAGCCCTCGTTGAAGACCAGGTAGAGCATGGCGGCCACGGCGGCCAGCCGCTCGGACCGCTCGACCGCGCCGGGCGTCTCGAAAGGGGCGTCGCCGGCGCCGACCTGGCGCTTGGCGCGGGTGATCCGCTGCTCCATCGCCGCTTCCGAGACCAGGAACGCCCGGGCGATCTGGGCGACCGAGAGGCCCGCGACGATCCGCAGCGCGAGCGCGATCTGCTGGGTGGCCGGCAGGTCGGGATGGCAGCAGATGAAGAGCAGCCGCAGGACGTCGTCGCGATATGCCCCCTCGTCCACGCGGTCGGCCGCACGCGTCTCCTGGTCGTCCAGGTCGGAGAGAGTCTCCTCCGATGGGAGTTCGGTGTTGCGGGCGCGCTTGCGAACGCCGTCGAGCGCGGCGTTTCGTCCCACCATGATGAGCCAGGCCGCGGGATCGCGCGGCGGACCGTTCTTCGGCCAGTTTCCGAGGGCGCGCAGGCAGGCGTCCTGGAAGGCCTCCTCGGCCGTGTCCAGGTCCCGGAAGTAGCGGAGCAGCGCCCCGACCGCCTGGGGCCGCGCGGCCGTGATGGCCGCGTTGATCCAGGCGAGGTCGCTCACGCCGGCACGCGCAGATCCGCGCCGGTGTTGTAGACCGCGAGCGGCCGGATCTCGTAGGCGCCGCCGGGATTGGCCTCGCCCAGCGCCTTGGCGACGGCGATCGCCTCGTCGAGGTCGGCGACGTCCAGGATGTAGAAGCCGAGCAGCTGCTCCTTCGTCTCGGCGAAGGGGCCGTCGATGATCAGCGGCGGGTCGCTCTTGCGCAGGGTGGTGGCCGCCGTGGTGGGCAGCAGGCGCAGCGACGGGCCGAGCTTGCCCTGGGCCTCCAGCTTCTCGCGCACCACGGCGATGCGGCGCATGACCTCGTCTTCCTGCGTCTTGTCCCAGGCCCAGACGGTCGCCTCGTCATTGTAGCAGAGCAGGGCGTACAGCATGGGATTTCCTCGTTCGGACACAGGACGCACGAGGATACGACCGCCCGACAGAGGGGCGCAATTTTGTCCGCCGGGAAGGGCGGTCAGCGCGTGGGGACGGGCTTGTCGCCGCGGTAGTCGTAGAAGCCGCGGCCCGACTTGCGGCCCAGCCAGCCGGCCTCGACGTACTTCACCAGCAGCGGGCAGGGCCGGTACTTCGAGTCCGCGAGGCCCTCGTACAGCACGTTCATGATCGAGAGCACGGTATCGAGGCCGATGAAGTCGCCCAGCTCGAGCGGCCCCATGGGGTGGTTGGCGCCCAGCCGCATGGCCGTGTCGATGGCGTCGACGGTGCCCACGCCCTCATAGAGCGTGTAGATCGCCTCGTTGATCATCGGAACCAGGATGCGGTTGACGATGAAGGCCGGGAAATCCTCGGCGTTCGAGGTGGTCTTGCCCAGCGACTGGGCGAACTGCACCGCGGTCTCGTAGGTGTCGGCGTCGGTGGCGATGCCGCGGATGATCTCGACCAGCTTCATGACCGGCGCAGGGTTCATGAAGTGCAGGCCGATGAACTTGCCGGGACGGTCGGTGGCCGAGGCCAGCCGCGTGATCGAGATCGACGAGGTGTTCGAGGCGAGCAGCGTGTCGGGCCCGAGGTGCGGCGACAGGGCCTTGAAGATCGTCTTCTTGGTCTCTTCGTTCTCGGTGGCGGCCTCGATGGCCAGGTCGGTCCCGCCCACGGCCTGAAGTTCGCCGGCCGGCTTGATCCGCTTCATAGCCGCTTCCATGGCGGCGGGCTCGATCACGCCTCGCGAGACCTGGCGGGTCATGTTCTTCTCGATGACGGAGAGGCCTTGCTGCAGGCGCTCCTGGCTCACGTCGTGGAGCAGCACGTCGTAGCCGCCCAGGGCCACCACGTGGGCGATGCCGGTGCCCATCTGGCCTGCGCCGATGATGCCGACCGTCTTGATGTCAACCATTCAGACCAGGCCTTCGATGCCGCTTGCAAGTTTTCGCACAGTTTCGCGGCAGCTTTCTAACACGGGTATGGCGCGCCGCGGCAAGACCTTTGCTGCGCCGCAAAATGAATTCCACCGGTCGATGGTGTTTTGAGGTCCCACGTCGCGCCCGCAACGCAAACGGGCGGCCCCTCGCGGAGCCGCCCGTCGCATGTCGGATGTCGGAGGAGCCTACTTGCCCGCTGCGGTGAGCGCGCTCATCAGCTCGGGGACCGCGGCCTTGTAGTCGGCCACGAGGCCGAAGTCGGCCACCTGGAAGATCGGCGCGTCGGCGTCCTTGTTGATCGCCACGATCACCTTGGAGTCCTTCATGCCGGCCAGGTGCTGGATGGCGCCCGAGATGCCGATGGCGACGTAGAGTTCCGGCGCGACCACCTTGCCGGTCTGGCCGACCTGGTAGTCGTTGGGCGCGTAGCCCGCGTCCACCGCCGCGCGGCTGGCGCCGACGGCCGCGCCGAGCTTGTCGGCGAGCGGCTCGATGACCTTCTGGAACTCCTCGGCCGAGCCCATGGCGCGGCCGCCCGAAACGACGATCTTGGCGCCGCCAAGCTCAGGCCGGGCCGACTTCACGATCTTCTGGTCAACGAACTTGGTCTTGGCCGGCGCGGCGGGGGCCGCCACGCTCTCGACCGAGGCCGAGCCGCCGTCCGCGGCCGCCTTGAAGGCGGTCGGGCGGACGGTCAGGACCTTCTTGGCGTCGCCCGACTGCACCGTCTCCATCGCGTTGCCCGCATAGATCGGGTGCGTGAAGGTGTCGGCCGAGACCACCTCGGTCACGTCCGAGATCTGGGCCACGTCCAGCTTCGCCGCGATGCGCGGGCTGAAGTTCTTGCCCTGCGAGGTCGCCGGCGTGAGGATGTGGTCATAGCCGCCGGCCAGGCCCACCACGAGGTCGGCCATCGCCTCGGCCAGCCCCTGACCGAGCTCGGCGCTCTCGGCCGTCAGCACCTTGCGCACGCCGGCGATCTTGGCCGCCTCGGCCGCGATCGCGGCGGTGTTCGAGCCGGCCACCAGCACGTCGACGTCGCCGCCGATCGCCTGGGCGGCGGTCACCACCTTGTGCGTGTTGTCCTTGAGAGTCGCGTTGTCGTGGTCCGCGATGACGAGAACGGCCATTTAGAGGACCCCCGCGGTCTTGAGGTTGGAGACGAGGTCGGCGGCCGTCTCGACCTTGATCCCGGCCTGGCGCTTGGCCGGCTCGGTGACCTTCACGACCTTGAGGCGCGGCGCCGTGTCGACGCCGAGGGAGCCCAGCTCCTTCACGTCCAGCGGCTTCTTCTTCGCCTTCATGATGTTGGGCAGCGAGGCGTAGCGCGGCTCGTTCAGGCGCAGGTCCGCCGTGACGACCGCGGGCAGGCTCACGTCGATCGTCTGCAGGCCGCCATCGACCTCGCGCGTCACCGTCGCCTTGCCGCCGCCGATGGCCACTTCCGAGGCGAAGGTCGCCTGGGGCCAGTCGAGCAGGGCCGAGAGCATCTGGCCGACGGCGTTGTTGTCGCCGTCGATGGCCTGCTTGCCCATCAGGACGAGCTCGGGGTTCTCCTCGGCGATCACCGCCTTGAGGACCTTGGCCACCGCCAGCGGCTCCAGGTCCTGGTCGGTCTGGACCAGGATCGCGCGGTCGGCGCCCATGGCGAGCGCGGTGCGCAGGGTTTCCTGGGCCTGAGTCGGGCCGACGGACACCGCCACCACCTCGGTGGCTGCGCCCTTCTCCTTGAGACGGACGGCCTCTTCGACCGCGATCTCGCAGAACGGGTTCATGGACATCTTGACGTTGGCGAGGTCGACGCCCGTCTGGTCGGCCTTCACGCGGGCCTTGACGTTGTAGTCGATCACCCGCTTGACCGGGACCAACACCTTCATGGGTTGCTAGCGCCTCAAATTGTTCGCGGAAATGACTTAAGCCGGTGGCTGATACCCGTTCCCACGCGGTTTGCAAGTGCGGCGCGGGCGGTCCTGCCGCAGCGCACAAAACTAGCCAGACCTGCCTGTCCCTACGTAAAAGGCTCCCATGAACCCGAATATCGAGCGCCTGAAGCTCATCTTCATCTGCCTCTTCGTCGCCGCCGCGATCGGAGTCGGCGTCTGGCAGGTGTGGTGGGTCATGCCCGCGCAGAAGTGCGAGAAGGAGCTGAAGAAGTGGTGGGATCCCGTCGAACGGGTCTGCGCCACGCCGGTGCTCATCTCCGACATCACGGGCCGGGTCATCACCGACGAGAAGGCGCTGGCCGAGGCCAAGCGCGCCATCGGCCGCCCGGCCGCTCCGGCGAAGGCGCCCGCGACGCCCGCATCCGCGCCGAAGGAGTAGCTAGCGGGTCGCGCCCGAGACCCAGAACACCTCGGCCTCGCCGCGGCCGTTGGCCCACCGCGCGGCGACGAAGAGCAGGTCCGACAGCCGGTTCAGGTAGCGCAACGCCGGCGCGCTGACCGGCTCGCCCGTCTCCACGAGCCGAACAGCCTCCCGCTCCGCTCGCCGGCAGACCGTCCGCGCCAGGTGCAGGGCCGCCGCGGCCGACGTCCCCCCCGGAAGGACGAACGACTGCAGCGCCGGCAGGCGGTCGTTCAGCCGGTCGATCTCGGTCTCAAGTCGCGCCACCTGGGCGTCGCTGACCCGCAGCACCGCGCCCTCGGGCTCGTCGGGGCGCGCCGGCGTGGCCAGGTCGGCCCCCAGATCGAAGAGCTCGTTCTGCAGCCGGGCCAGGATCTCGTCGAGCTCGGGGTCGGCCAGCGACGCCCGCGCCAGGCCCAGGCATGCGTTGGTTTCGTCGACCGCCCCATAGGCCTCGACGCGCAGGTCGGACTTGCTCACGGTCGCGCCGGTGGCCAGGCGGGTCGCGCCGGCGTCGCCCGTGCGGGTGTAGATCCGGTTCAGCGTGACCACGGGGCGACCCTCAGCCCTGGCCGCGCCACCAGACCGCCAGCACGAGGACCGCGACGGCGACGGCCTGGGTCAGGACGCGGAGGCGCATGAGCTTGTTGGACCACGACCGCCCGAAGTCGCCGCCTCGGAAGAGGGCGTAGATTCCCGCCGCCAGAACGATGGCGACGGCGGCCAGCGCCGCGTAGATCAGGTAGTCGAAGACGTCCATGCGGCGAACTTAGGCTGGCAAACGCCGCCTTGCCACAATCATCCATGTTCATTTGAAACTTGACTTTATCAACCTTGATCATGTTCAACGATCACACGACCTCTGTCCTTCCGCAGAAGGGGGGTGACGTAAGAGTCCTTATCACATAAGGACTTGCCGTCCGGCCTCGACCGCGGCCGGTCGCTGATTCCATCGGATTACAGCTTCGTAACCTTGCTCACGTACCGAGTTAGTTGAACATGTTCAGCGTTGGTGGTAGGCCGCCACTCCTCTCCAAACCCCCTGAAACCAGACGCTTCGCCGGATACCCCCACCGGTGAACGACAAGAGACGAATGAAGCACATCTCCCCCAATCAAGTCGCCGCGGACGCCCCGGCGCGTCCCCCCACGCGCCGCGCGCTCGCCAAGCAGCAGACCCGCCAGAAGGTGCTTGCGGCTGCCCGCCGGCTCTTCTCCGAGCAGGGCTATGAAGGCGCCACCATCCGCGACATCGCCGCCGCGGCGGGCATGTCGACCGGTGCGGTCTTCGCGAACTTCACCGACAAGTCGGACCTCTTCCGCGAGATCATGGTCGACGACATGGAGGCCCTCGTGACCTCGATGCGCGAGGCGGCCGAGCGTGGCCGCAACGTCGAGGACGCGCTCCTGAAGGTCTTCATGGCCGGCTACACGTTCTACAAGACGCGTCTTCAGCTGGCGCGTGCGGCCTTCTCGGTGTCGTGGGACCGGGACGGCGGGCCGTCGCTGCGCGGGCTGCCTTCGTCGCTGGCGTTCCAGGAGCTCTTCACCGAGCAGCTGGCCTCGGCCGTGACCCGTGGCGAACTGTCGCAAGAAGCCGAGGTGAAGCTCCGCAGCCAGATGCTGATGGACACCTACCTCTCCAACTTCCCCCAGGCGATCTTCGAGGGCTGGAGCCTGGACGCCCTCCAGGCGCGCGCCCGCGACCAGATCCGGATCCTGCTCGCGGGGGCCCGCCGCGGCTAGCCGGGGCAGCGGGCCATGACGGCTGAGGCCAACCCACTTCCGGAGGCGACACCGGTCCGGCAGTCGCAGAAGGAAGCGACGCGCCGGCGGGTGATCGCCGCCGCGCGCGAGCTGTTCGACGCCCACGGCTACGAGGGCACCACGATCCGCGAGATCGCGCGGCACGCCGGCGTGGCCGTCGGGTCGGTGTTCACGACATTCGCGTCCAAGGGGGAGATCCTCTCCGAGGTGATGGCCGCGCGGCTCGAGCTGCTCTACGCCGAGGTCGACCGCGTGATGCCGCATGTTCGCGGGTCCACGGTCGACCGCCTCCGGACCATGTTCGCCATCCACTTCGAGTTCGAGGCGCGCCATGTCCGGCTGTTCCTGGCGCACATCGCAGCCGCGTTCGACCATACCTTGTCGGGCGCCGCGCGGCCCTATGGGCGCAACGAGCACTTCCAGCAGGTGATCCGCGACATCCTGCAGGCCGGGATCCGGGCCGGCGAGGTGCGTCCCGACATCGACATGCAGGAAGCCGTCGACCTGATGATGGCGGCCTATGCCTGGACCTACCGGATCGTGGTGACCACCGAGGCGGACGCCAAGGCGCTCATCGCCGTGATGGACCGCCAGCTGGGTCTGATCGTGGCCGGGCTCGCCCCCGAACGGTAGCAGCTGCGCGGCCGCCCGCGAGCCTGCGTTGCGTTTCCGCTTGCCAGACAGCGCTCCTCCAGGCGCAAGAAGGCCAGGGCCGTCATTCCGCGGGAGGGTGGGCGCAGCGTGAGTTCGAAGTTGAAGCCCAAGGCCGCCAGGCGGTCGAAGCTCGCGGGGATGACCCTGATTCGCGGCGGCGATTTCCTCATGGGGTCCGACGCGCACTATCCGGAAGAGGCGCCCGTACGCCGGGCGGCCGTCGGCGACTTCTGGATCGACACCCATCCCGTGACGAACCGGCAGTTCGCCGAGTTCGTCGCTGCGACCGGCTACGTCACCTTCGCCGAGATCGCGCCCGATCCCCGCGACTACCCGGGAATGCCGCCGGAGATGGCGCGCGCAGGCTCGGCCGTCTTCATGCCCACGCCCGGCCCCGTCGACACCGGCGACCCCGGCCAGTGGTGGTCCTTCGTCTTCGGCGCCGACTGGCGACACCCGCTGGGTCCCGACAGCTCCATCGACGACATCCTCGATCACCCTGTCGTGCAGGTCGCTTACGCCGACGCCGCCGCCTACGCGCGCTGGGCGGGCAAGTCGCTGCCGACCGAGGCGGAATGGGAGTACGCCGCGCGCGGCGGGCGCGAGGGCGAGCCGTTCACCTGGGGCCAGGAGCTGGCGCCGGAGGGCCGCGCCATGGCCAACTACTGGCAGGGCGAGTTCCCCTGGCAGAACCTGCTGGAAGACGGCTGGGCCCGCACCTCGCCCGTCGGCGTCTTTCCGCCGAACGGATTCGGCCTCTTCGACATGATCGGCAACGTCTGGGAGTGGACTGTGGACTGGTTCGCCACGGACACGGCCGAGAGCGGCAAGGCCTGCTGCGGCCCGCCCCGGGCCCGGCTCGCCGTCGAATCGGAGAGCTACGACCCGCAGACTCCCGACATCCCCATGGGCCGCAAGGTGCTCAAGGGCGGGTCGCACCTCTGCGCGGAGAGCTACTGCCGCCGCTACCGGCCCGCGGCGCGACATCCCCAGCCCCTCGACAGCCCGACCTCCCACATCGGATTCCGCTGCGTGGCGCGTCGCGGCGCCGCGCGGGATATTGAATGAGAATACCGGTTCCGGTATTGCTTCCCGGGCGCGCTCGCCGCGCGTGATGACGGGATGCGCGCGTACGCTTCCCGCGGACGTGGGAGGCTGGTCCATGCGGTTCAAACGAGCGCTGTTGGCTGCGGCCGCGGTGGTGGCGGGAGCGGCGCATCAGGCCGCCGCGCAGGCGCCGTCCAACGTGCCCGTCGACAGGCCGGCGGTGCAGGCTGGTCCGCCGCGCGCCGTGACCTGGCAGCAGGGCCCCGCGCGTCCGCCGTCGGGCAAGCGTCCCCCGAACATCATCCTGATCGTCGCCGACGATCTCGGTTTCAACGACCTCAGCTTCAACGGCGGGGGCGTGGCGGGCGGCTCGGTTCCGACGCCCTACATCGACTCCATCGGCCGCCAGGGCGTGAGCTTCGAGCAGGCCTACTCCGGGCACGGCACCTGCGCGCCCTCGCGCGCGGCGCTGCTCACCGGCCGCTATCCAACCCGCTACGGCTTCGAGTTCACGCCCACGCCGCTGCGGTTCGCCCGCCAGGTGCGGGCCCACCACTACGGCAAGCTGAACCCCGTCTACTTCCCGGAGCGGGAGAAGGACGTGATTCCCATGGTCGAGATGGGCGTCCCCACCGACCAGATCATGCTGGGCGAGCTTCTCCAGAAGGAGGGCTACCACACGATGCAGCTGGGCAAGTGGCACCTCGGCGAGGCGCCCAAGTTCCAGCCACAGAAGCGCGGCTTCTCGGAGACGCTGGGGTTCACCGGCGGCGCCTCGATGTTCCTCCCGCGGGAGGATCCGCGGGTGGTCAATTCGATCCAGGGCTTCGACCCGATCGACATGCAGCTCTGGTCGACCCTGCAGTTCTACGTCCGCAAGGACGGCGGCGAGGCGTTCCAGCCGCAACGCCACATGACCGACTACCTGACGGACGAGGCCGTCGCGGCCGTGGCGGCCAACCGGAACCGGCCGTTCTTCATGTACCTCGCCTACAACGCCCCGCACACGCCTCTCCAGGCGACGCACGAGGACTACCGGGCGCTTTCGCACATCGCGGACCACCGCGAGCGGGTCTACGCCGCCATGATCCGCCAGCTCGACCGAAACGTCGGGCGCGTCCTGCAGGCGCTGCAGGAGCAAGGGCTCGAGGAGAACACCCTGGTGATCTTCACCAGCGACAACGGGGGCGCCTACTACATCGGTCTCGAGGAGATCAATCGACCCTTCCGCGGCTGGAAGCAGACGTTCTTCGAGGGCGGCATCCGCGTGCCCATGCTGATGAAGTGGCCCGCGGCGATCCGGCCCGGGAAGACCTACCACGCGCCGGTTTCCCACTTCGACATCTTCGCCACCTCTGTGGCCGCGGCGGGCGCCGCCATGCCCAGGGACCGGCCGATGGACGGCGTGGACCTGATGCCCTTCGTCAGCGCGCGGAAGACCGGGCGACCCCACGATGTCCTGTTCTGGCGCACGGGCCCCTACCGCGTCGTCCGCGCCGGCGACTGGAAGCTGCAGGTGACGGAGCGGCCGGCGAAGGACTGGCTCTACGACCTGTCGTCGGATCCCACCGAGCGGGTCAATCTGGCCCAGGCGAGGCCTGAGAAGGTGGCGGAGCTGAAGCGCCTTCTCGCCGATCACGACGCCCAGCAGGCTCCGCCGCTTTGGCCCGAGCTTGGTCAATCGCCCGTGATGCTGGATCATTCGCTGATCGAGCCCCAGCGGGACGACGACGAGTATGTCTACTGGGGGAACTGAGGCCTCGCGCCGGTTCGCGCGTCGCCGTTGAGCAGCATGGACGCCCGCGGCGAAGCCCGCCGCGATGTCGAGGGAACGGTGGCGCTTGGCGATGGAACCCTTCGACCTGACCGGCGTCGACGGCGTGATGCCCGCCAACCAGGCCCGCAGCCGCGAGGCGCAGGCCCGGCTCCTGAAGGCCGGCGAGGAGGTCTTCGCCCGCAAGGGCTATGACGAAGCCCACGTGGGCGACATCGCCGCGGCCGCAGGCTGTTCCATCGGAAGCTTCTACCGCCGCTTCCGCGACAAGGAGGCGCTGTTCCGGGCGCTGCACCTGCAGTTCGCCCACCGGATCGAGCGCAACATGGAGCGCTTCCTCAGCCGGCCCGAGCGCGCCGGCCAGCCCGTCTACGAGGTGCTGGAGGTGCTGGTGCGCAACACCGCCCAGGTCATCGAGCGCCACCCCGGATTCTTCCGCGCCCTGTTCCAGCGGATGCTGGCGGGCGCCGGCCGACTGTACGTGCCGGCGCTGTGGGCGGCGGACACGGCGTCGGGTCTTCGCCTGGCGGCGTTCCTGCGTTCGCGGGGCGAGGGGCTGCCGGACGCCCTGGACGACGCCTGCGCGCTGGGCCTGCGGTCAGTCGAAGCGATCCTGATCCAGCGCGTCCTGCGGCGGGACGTGGTGCAGCAGGAGGCGGTCGCGCCACCGTTCGTGATCGACCGGCTGACGCGGATGCTGGCGGCCTGCATCGGCGTGACTGCGCCGCCGGAACGCCGCTCCGCCCGCTTTACGGAAGCGTAATTCCGGTTCATCCTTTCCTTGCGTCAGGCGGGGTGGCGTTTGGCTCGCCCGACACCCGCGGGCAGTCCAGGCGCCGGTCCGGGTTGACTTGAACCGGAATTCACATTCACAATCCGCCAACAAGAAAACGACGTTTCAATCGGGGAGGATCTGACATGCCGAGGCGCAGCCTTGCTTCGAAACTGCTCGTCACCACGGCGTTCGCGCTGGTGGCGGGCGCGGCGTCCTCGGCGCTGGCGCAGACCGCCAGCGGGGTCGCCGAAGTGGAGACGCTGATCGTCACCGCCAACAAGCGCGCCGAGAACATCCAGGACGTCCCGATGTCGGTGACCGCCGTGAGCGGCGAGTTCCTGGAGAAGACGGGCGTCGCGAACGTCACCGAACTGGCCCGCTTCATTCCTTCCGTTTCGATCTCGCAGTCGAACAACAACCGCAACACCACCGTCTTCGTGCGCGGCATCGGGACGTCGGGCACCAACCCCGGCATCGAGTCGTCCGTCGGCATCTTCATCGACGGCGTCTACATCCTGGCGGCGGGGCCCATTCAGGGGAACCTCCAGGACATCTCGACCGTGGAAGTCCTGCGCGGTCCCCAGGGCACGCTGTACGGCCGCAACACCCCCGTGGGCGCGATCAACATCACCTCGCGCGAGCCGACCCAGACCTTCGAAGCGCAGCTTACGGCGCGGGCCGGCAACTACGAGGACCGGGGACTGAGCGGCTACGTGGGCGGCGGGCTCACCGAGAGCCTGGCGGGCCGGCTGTCCTTCTGGGTCAGCGATCGCGACGGCTACGAAACGAACCTCTTCGACGGCGATGACGTCAACGGCAGCGAGCAGTGGGGCGTGCGAGGCCGCCTGAAGTGGCAGCCCCGCGACGGCATCACCGGCAACTTCATCGGCTACTACGCCCGGCTCGAGGCCAACTGCTGCACGCCCGAGACCCTGGCGGCCTCCACGCCCACCGGCATCGCGACCCCGGGCTTCCTGACCGCCGCGCAGGCGGTGGGCCGCCCGTTCCGCAACTTCAACGACCGCGACCACGTGGTCGACGACGACGTCGAGGGCGACAACAACACCGACGTCTACGGCGTCTCGGCGACCTTCGACATCGACCTGCCCGGCGGGCATACCCTGACCTCGATCACCGCCTTCAACGGCTATGAGGACAAGATCGTCTCGCTGGCGGCCGACGGCCTGCCGCAGAACACCGCCACCGGCTCTCAGCGCCTCCGGGCCGAAGGCTATTCCGAGGAGCTGCGGATCGCCTCGCCGGCGGACCAGCGCGTGTCGTACCTCGCGGGCGTGTACCTGTTCTCCGAGACCCTGACCTACACCTCACGCACGGTGCTGGGCCTGCACGCCAACCGCGTGCTCCCGCCCGCCCGCCGGTTCACGCCCGGCGACACCGGCATCTTCTACTACACCCAGGACACCCAGAGCTGGGCGCTGTTCGGCCAGGCGACCTTCAACGTCACCGACAGCTTCCGGCTCGTCGGCGGCCTGCGGTACTCGTACGACAAGAAGAACGCCTTCCTCGACGGCGACGTGAACCCGACGGCGTCCCCGGCGGCGCGAACGGTCTTCCCGGTCAACCACCTGGGCAAGGTCAAGCGCAACGAGGACAAGATCACCTGGTCGGCGACCGTCCAGTACGACGTGACCCCCGACGTGATGCTCTACGCCCTGGCCGCCACGGGCTATAAGACGGGCGGCTACAACGCCCGCTCGTCGGCCGTGGGCGTGCCGGTCGAGTTCGACGCCGAGAACTCCGAGACCATCGAGGTCGGCATGAAGTCGCTGCTGCTCGACAACCGGCTGGTGCTGAACGTCGACGCCTACCGGATGAAGCTGAAGGACTTCCAGGACTCGATCCTGAACCCGCTCACCGGATCCGGTTTCATCGTGGCCAACGCCGGCGACCGTCGGGTGCAGGGCGTCGAGGCCGACGCCGAGTTCCGGCCGATCCGCGAGCTCACGATCAAGGGCTCCCTCGGCTACATGGACGCCGAGTTCACCGACTACACGGCGGGCCAGTGCTACGCCGGCCAGCCGGCCAACGGGACCTCGCCGGGGACCTGCAACTACAACGGCAAGACCCCGTCCCACAGTCCGAAGTGGACCTGGAGTCTCGCCGGCCAGTACCAGCGGCCGCTGGCGGGCACGGGCCTCGAGATCTTCGTCAACGCCGACGTCAGCTACACCAGCTCGAAGTTCCTCGAGCCGCTGCTGGACCCGCGCGGCCTGCAAGACTCGGTGACGCTGGTCGGCCTGCGCGTGGGCCTGACGCCCGAGAAGGGCAACTGGCGCATCTCGGCCTACGGCAAGAACATCTTCGACCGCGACTACTTCGCGCAGGCCACGCTCCAGCCGCTCAACGCCTTCATCTCGGCGGGCGGCACGGCCCAGGCGCAAGGCTTCGTCGGCTGGTACGCCCCGCCGCGCACCTACGGCATCGAAGCCACGGTGAAGTTCTGAGGCGGCTTCCGGCCGGCCGCGCTACGCGGCCGGCCGGGCCCACGCGGGCTCCGGGGACGATATGCTCAGCTACGACCTCTACTGGTCCTTCCGCTCGCCCTACTCCTACCTCGTGACGCCCAGGCTCCGGGCCCTCGAGGACGAGTACGAGGTGACGTGCAAAGTCCGCCCGATCTTCCCGATCGCGGTGCGCACGCCCGAGTTCTTCGAGACGCGGGATCCGCTGTGGTTCAGCTACTTCCAAGCCGACATCCGGCGTGAGGCCGAGTTCCTGGGCCTGCCGCTCCGCTGGCCGCGGCCCGATCCGGTGTTCCGGCTTCCAGACGGCAGCTACCCCAAGGAACAGCCCCACATCCACCGCCTCACCTACCTGGGCGTCGCCGCCGCCGAGCGGGGCCGCGGGCTGCCGTTCCTGGACGAGGTCAGCCGGCTGATCTGGGGCGGGTCCGTCGAGAACTGGCACGAGGGCGACCACCTGCGCCGCGCGGCCGAGCGGGCCGGACTCGACTACGACGAGCTGTCCGGCGCCGTCGACGGCGACCCCGACCGCCACCGCGCCATCGTCGAGGCCAGCCAGGTCGCCCAGCGCGAGGGCGGGCACTACGGAGTGCCGATGATGGTGTTCGGCGGTGAGGCCTTCTTCGGCCAGGACCGGTTCGACCAGCTCAAGTGGCGCATGCTCCAGAAGGGCCTGAAACGTCGCGGGACCACATGACCGGCGAAGCGCCCGACCTCTGGCTCTACGGAGCGCCCGCGTCGCTCTACACCGCCAAGGTGCGGGCGTTCCTCCGGGCGCGCGGCGTCCGTCACGTCGAGCGCTTCCCCTCGCACCCTCGCTACCGCGAGGTGATCAAGCCGGCGGTCGACACGCACCGCATCCCGGTGGTCGAGTTCGCGGACGGGACGATCGTCCAGGACTCCACGGCCATCCTGGACGCGCTGGAGCGGCGCTACCCCGACCCCCACGCGCAGCGCATGGGCCCGCGCCAGACCCTGGCGACGCTGCTGCTCGAGGTCCTCGGCGACCGCGGACTCGCCAAGCCGGCCATGCACTACCGGTGGAACTTCCTCGATGTGAACGAGGGCTTCGTCGTCGGCGAGTTCGGCCGCTCGCTGCGGTTTCCCGCGCCGCCGGAGGAGGTCGAACGCCTGGGCCAGCGGGTGGCCTCGCGCATGTCCTCGTACCTGCCGATGCTCGGCATCGAACCGCGAACCATCCCCACCATCGAACGGGTCTACGGCGAGACCCTGGCGCTGCTGAACGCGCACCTCTCGCAGCACCCCTACCTGCTGGGGGGCGCGCCGAGTCGGGGCGACTACGCCCTCATGGGACCGATGTTCGGTCACCTGGGCCGCGATCCCTATCCGCTGCACCTCATGCAGCGAACGGCGCCGCTGGTCTTCCGCTGGATCGAGCGCATCAACGGCGGCGAGCTGCAGACGCCCGAATTCCCGGACCGTGCCCGCGAGCTCCCGGCCGACGACGTCGTCCCCGAGACGCTGACAGCGTTCATGCGGCACGTCTTCCGCGGCTACGCGGAGGAGCTGGTCCTGACCGCAGGCCGCTTCAACGCCTGGGCCGAGGCCAACCCCGATGCGCCGGCCGGCGGGTTCGTCTCGGCCGAGGGGGCCGACCAGCCCGCGCTGGGACCCATCGTGGTGGACTATCACGGCGTGGCGATCGAGCAGCAGGCCCTGGGCCACTCGCTGTGGATCCTGCAGCGCGCCCTGGACTTCACGGCCGGGCTTTCCGGCGTGGAGCGCGAGGCGGCGCTGGACTTCGCGCGTGCGGCCGGCGCCGACGGCGTCGTGGCCGTGCGCCTCGCGCGGCGGCTGACGCGTGTGCGCAGCCGACTGGCGGTTGAATAGGGGAGGCGGGAATGGCGGCGACCGACACGGCCGGCGCAGCGGGGGGCGTCTCGCGCGGGTACGCCCGCTACGCGCTCGCCCTGCTGCTTGTGGTCTATGTGATCAACTACGTGGACCGGCAGGTGCTCTCCATCCTGGTGGAGCCGATCCGCAAGGAACTGGGGCTCACCGACACCCAGATCGGGCTGCTCTCGGGCCTGGGCTTCGCCCTCTTCTACGCCGCCGCGGGCCTGCCGATCGCGCGCCTTGCCGACCGCACCTCGCGCAAGGGCATCATCGCCGGCTGCCTCGCCCTGTGGAGCGGCGCCACCGCCGTCTGCGGGCTGGCCATGAACTTCCCCCAGCTGCTCGTGGCGCGGATCTTCGTGGCGGTCGGCGAGGCCGGGGCGGGACCGGCCGGACACTCCATGCTGGCCGACCTCTTCCCGCACGGGAAGCGCGCCACGGCGCTGGCCGTCTTCTCTTGCGGCGTGCCGATCGGCATCCTCGTGGGGCTGCTCGCGGGCGGTTGGCTCAACCAGGCCTTCGACTGGCGCACCGCCTTCATCGTGGTGGGCCTGCCCGGCGTCGTGGTCGCGGCGGTGGTCGCCCTGACTCTCAAGGAGCCGCCGCGCACGGGGGAGGTCTCCACCGAACCCGCGCCCACCACCCGCGAGGCGCTGGCGGTCCTGATGAAGATCCCGGCCTACAACTACCTCGTCCTGGGCTCGGCCCTGCACGCCTTCACCTCGTACGGCGCGCTGCAGTGGAATCCCGCCTTCATGATCCGCTTCCACGGCCTGTCCACGGGCGAGGCGGGGCTGGCGCTCGGCCTGATCTCCGGCGTCACCGGCGTCGTCGGCACCCTGGCCGGCGGCTGGTTCGCCGACCTGCTCGGCCGGCGCGACAACCGCTGGTACGCCTGGCTTCCGGCGCTGATGATCGGCGTGCGCGCGCCCCTCTTCATCTCGGCCTATCTCGCGCCCACGGCCGAGCTGGCGATCGCCTGCCTGATCCTGCCGGGCTTCCTCGGCAACAGCTTCACGGGCCCGGTCTTCGGGACGATCCAGACCCTGTCGCCGCCCCGCACGCGGGCCTTCGCCTCGGCGTGGACCCTCTTCATCATCGCGCTGGTGGGCTTCGGCCTGGGCCCCCTGGTCATCGGCATGACCAGCGACGCGCTGGCGCCGGCTTTCGGGACGCGCAGCCTCGGCTACGCGATCTCGCTGGCCGCGATCGGAGAGCTGGTGTCGGTGGTGTTCTTCCTGCTCGCCGCGCGCCGCTTGCCCCGAAACGCGGCGCCCGCCGCGCCCTGAGCCGATCCGGGTACTGCGCCCTGTGCAATCGTCGCGCGCAGGGGCTAGAGGATAACGGGATTTTCGAGAACCTGAGTCGCTGCCGCCCATGGCCAGAGCCAAGTCCGCCGAGACGCCGCCGACCGACGATCCGGCGTGGGCCCTTCCGGCCTACCAGGCGCGCAGCCGCGAGCAGCGCGACCGCCTGCTGAAGGCTGGAGAGCGCGCGTTCGCCGAGCATGGCTTCTGGCAGGCCCACGTGGCCGACATCGCCCGGCGCGCCGGATGTTCCGTCGGCAGCTTCTACCGGCGCTTCCAGGACAAGGAGGCCCTGTTCTTCGCGCTGCAGGCCCACATGGCCCAGCGGTCGGCCGAGAACATCACCACCTTCTTCGCCGATCCGGCCTGCGCCACCGATCCGCTGGACAAGGTGTTCGTCCGGCTCGTCGCCAACTCCGCGCGGTCGATGGGCCGCATCGAGGGCTACTTCCGCGCGCTGTTCGAGCTCAGCCTGCGCGGCCAGGACGTCTGGCCGTCGATGCGCCAGCTCGAGATCTTCGAGGCCCGGAAGATCCAGGACATGCTCGAAGGCAGGGGCCTGTCCGTCGAGGCTGGCTTCCCCGAGCGCGCGCAGCTCGCCGTGCGGATGATCCACGGCCAGATCATCACCCAGCTTCTGCACGGACCGGGGCCGTTCTCCATCGATGACCCTCGCCTGGCCGACGAGCTGGGGCTTCTGCTGATCCGCTACCTGGGCCTCGAGAAGACGGCCGCCTGAGCCGCGTAGGCGCCGGCCGCGGTATTGCCTCCCCATCCCCCGGACGCCATGATAATCGGAACTCCGGTTCGCAAAAGCGGCCGGTCGGCGGGAGGAAACGTTCGTGAGCGAAGGCGTGTACCGGATCTACGGCTCCGAGATGTCACCCTACTCGGTGAAGGTGCGCTCTTACTTCCGCTACAAGGGCATCCCGCACCGCTGGATCCCGCGCAACGCGGCCACCGAAGAGGAATACAAGGCCGTCGCCCGCCTCCCGATCGTGCCGACGGTCGCCACCCCGGCCGGCGAGGGCGTACAGGACTCCACCCCGATCATCGAGCAGGTCGAGCGCCAGGCGCCTGAACCCTCGATCCATCCCGACGACCCGGACCTCGCCTTCCTTTCCGTGCTGCTCGAAGAGTTCGGCGACGAATGGGGCAACAAGCTGATGTTCCACCATCGCTGGTGGGACAAGGTCGACCAGGAGGCCTCGGCGCTCACCCTGGCGCGCCTGTCCATGCCCGGCGCGGACGCCGAGACGGTGGCTGCGCGCCAGAAGATGATCCAGGAGCGGATGACCGGCCGCGGCCACTTCGTGGGCTCGTCGGCGGAGACGGCGCACCTGATCACCGACTACTGGTTCGAACTGCTGGATCTGCTCGAGCCGCACTTCGCCCAGCGCAAGTACCTGTTCGGCGGCCGCCCCGCCTTCGGGGATTTCGGTCTGTCGGCCCAGATCTACGAGGCCTCCATCGACCCGACCTGCGGCGCGGGCATCCTGGCCCGGGGCCCCGCCGTGCTGGGCTGGTGCCATCGGATGATGGAGCCCCGCGACGACGGCCCGTTCGAGACCTGGGAGTCGCTGCAGCCTACCCTGGCGCCGCTCCTGGCCTATGTGGGCCGCTACTTCCTGCCCTGGTCGCAGGCCAATTCGGATGCGCTGGCGGCGGGGCAGGAGAGCTTCACTGTGGACCTCGCCGGCCGGCCCTACGTGCAGCCGCCCCAGAAGTACCACGCCAAGTCGCTGGCCACGCTGAAGGCCCGCTACGCCGCCGCGGCGTCGCCGCGGCTTGACGCGATCCTGGAGGCCGCCGACTGCCGCCGCTGGCTCGCCGCCGGCTGAACCGGACCCCTCACAGCCCCTGCAGCAGCACCTCGCAGCCCGACCCCGCCAGGGCTGCGTCGGCCGCCTTGCGATCGGCCGGCCCCAGGGCGGCGTACTCCTCGCGCAGCCACTGCAGGCACTTGCCCTGGTAGGTGAAGGGCTGCTGCACCCAGCGGCCGCCGTCGATCTCGGTCTCCACCTGTTCGGCGCCCTCGCGCAGCGCCTTCGCGTTGGCGAGCAGCAGTGGAGCGTAGACGCGGCCGATCTCGCCCAGGATCGCCTTCACCGTCTGCGGCAGCGCCGCAGGGTCGAACCAGTCCGCCTCGGTGGGCTCCAGGCCCGAGAGGTCCTCGACGGCGCCCGTCCACGCGAAGACGCGCGGCGCGCGCGCCTCGGTCACCGCCATGGGCGTGGGGTCGAACAGCGCGAGCTGGGTGAGCTGGCCATAGCAGCCGAAGTCGCCGCCGCCGGGGCGTTGCCCCAGTATGAAGGCGTGTTCGCGCAGGTGCGCCTCGAAGGCGTCCAAGAAGCGCGCGTAGCTGGCCTCGATGATCGGGCCCGTGATCTCGTTGGAGCCCACGTAGCGCAGGCGCGGGATCTGGCGGTTCGCCACCTCGGCGCCAGCCGCCTTCAGCTCCGCGTCCGGCATGCGCGAGCGCCGCCAGGCGGGCAGGATGGCCGAAGCCCGCGCGATGTCGGCCTTGTAGGCCCAGCGGTAGTGGAACATGGCCTTGGTCAGCCACTCGTCTCCGTAGTCCTCGATCAGCGAGTCGATGAACGCCAGGGCGGGGTTGGACGGACGCGCCGAACGGCCGGCGTGCTCGCGCTCAAGCCGGCGCAGGATGGGCGTGGAGTCGTTGACGGCCACCAGGGCGCCGGTTTCGTCCGGGAAGTAGAAGGTGGGCAGCAGGTTGACCTTGGCGGTGGGCAGTCCCGCCGCGCCATGAGAGGCCAGCACGAGCTTGTAGGGGATCCGCCGGTAGCGCAGCAGCGCCAGCATCTTGCGGGTATAGGGCGAGCCGGGCACGCCGTTCAGGAGGACGCGTCCGTCGGTCGTGGTGGCGGTCATGTTCGGGGCCTCTGCTCAGTCCAAAGGTAGCGAACCGAAATCCCGGTTCCGGTCAAGTTCGAATGCGTCGCGGCTCGGCGGGTCACGTGGCGGCGTGGGCGAGGAACAGCTCGGCGATCCGGTCGCCATGCGTGTCCTGCAGGAAGTGCGCGGCGTCGGGCAGGAGGTCGAAGGTTGCGTGCGGGTAGCGGGCCGCCCAGGCTTGGCCGCGGTCGGTGGTGAAGACGTCGTCGGCCCCGCCCCAGATGAAGTGGATGGGTTTCTTCCAGTCCAGCAGGGTCCGGAAGTGGCGGGTCTGCGCCTCGGCCGCGCCGCCTGCGGGATTGTCGAAGGGCAGGCTGAGGGGGAAACGCCGCGGGCCCGCGTGGCCCGCGTACCCCAGGCCGGCGAACGGGGCGTCGTACGCCCGCCTCACCTCGGCGTCGGCGGCGGACAGCTCCGGCGTTTCCTGCCCCTGGACCACGGCGAAGAAGTGCGGACGCTCGATGCGCCGCGTCGCCAGCATCATGAACCAGCCGATCGACATGCGGTCGGGCACGTTCGCGCCGAAGAGGCCGTCGGGCTTCCAGCCCTCGTTCCACCGGCGCAGCGGCTGGGCGTAGTCGTACTCCGGCGTATGCAGCCAGGTGTTCATGATCACCAGCCGGGCGAAGCGCTCGGGCGTCTCGGCCGCCTGGGCCAGCCCGATGGGCCCGCCCCAGTCCTGGCAGAAGAGGGTCACGTCCTTCAGGTTCAGCTCGGCGATGAGGTGGGCCATGGCCCGGGTGTGGCGGGCGATGGAGTACCATCCGTCATCGGTGACCTTGTCCGAGCGCCCGAAACCGATGTGGTCCGGCGCGACGCACCGCCATCCGGCGGCGACCAGCCCGGCGATGATGCGCCGGTTCAGGTAGCTCCACGTGGGCATGCCGTGGAGCAACAGCGCCACCGGCCCGTCGGCGGGCCCGGCGTCCACACAGTGCATCCGCAGCCCCTCGAACGTGACGTAGCTGGGCCCCCAGGGATAGTCCGGCAGTCCAGCGAAGGCCGCGTCCGGCGACCGCGCGAACGGCACGCCGTCGTCCGTCGTCCCGCGTTCCACGCCGTCGTCCTCAGCCGGGCCAGTAGATGTACTCATCGTCCTTGGTCGCCTTCTGCTCGAGCGTCTTGTCGATCACCACGGGCATCTGCCCGGCGGCCGGATAGAGCGCGCCGCGGGCGCCGCGACGGTGCTCGGCGATCGCCGCCTTCAACTCCGCGACCTTGGCCGGATTCGTCGCGGCCAGGTTCCGCTGCTCGGTGGGATCGACGGTGAGGTGGAACAGCCAGTCCTTCTTCGGGTCCTGCGAGGTCTGCAGCTTCCAGCCGTCCTTCAGCACCGCCTGGTAGTGCCCGTCCTGCCAGAAGATCGCTTGGTGCGGCGGGCTCGCCGGCCGCGGCCCGCCGGTGACGTAGGGCAAGAGGTTCGCGCCGTCGATCGGCCGGTCGGCTGGCGGCGCAGCGCCCGCGGCGGCGGCCACGGTGGGCAGGAGGTCCAGGTGGCTCACCGGATCCGGCAACCGCGTGCCCGGCGCGATCTTTCCGGGCCAGGACACGAAGTAGGGCACCCGGATGCCACCCTCGAAGAAGGTCAGCTTCCAGCCCCGGTAGGGCTTGTTGACCTCCGGGAGACCGATGTAGCCGGCGCCGCCGTTGTCGGAGGTGAAGATCACCACGGTGTTCTCGGCGAGGCCCTGGTCGCGCAGCTCCTGCATCACGCGTCCGACGCTCCGATCAAGCGCCCGCACCATGGCCGCGTAGACGCGCAGGCGGTGGTCCTTGATCTGGGGCAGGGCGTCGTAGTCGGCCTTCGAGGCCTGCAGCGGGCTGTGGACGCCCCAGTGCGCCAGGTAGAGGAAGAAGGGCCGGTTGCGGTTCGCCCGGATCACCTTCACCGCTTCGTCGGTGTAGTAGTCGGTGAGATAGCCGCGCGGCGCGAACAGGGGCCCGCCGTTGAACTGGGCCGCGTGCGTCATCCGCGCCCAGAGGAATCGGTCGATCGGGTCGAACGGCTGCTTGGCGTTCACCACCTGCGGATCGTCCGGCGGTAGGTACATGCCGCTCGCCATCAACAGGCTCTCATCGAAGCCCTGGGCGTTCGCGCCGAATTCCTTGCCTTCGCCCAGGTGCCACTTGCCGATGTGGACCGTGTGGTAGCCGCGCGTCTTCAGCACCTCGGCGACGGTCACCTCGGAGCCGGGGAGCCCCTGCCGGTCCTGCGGCGGAAGCGCCTTTTCGGCTTCCGCGTCGTGGATCAGCCGGTGCGGGCGCGTGCCGTCGTTGTAGAACAGGGTCATCATGCGCTGCATGCCGGGCGGCGTCGGCGTGAACTCGAACCCGTGCCGCGTGGGGTATCGCCCGGTCATCAGCATCGCCCGCGACGGCGCGCAGGCCGCCGTTCCGGAATAGGCCCACGGCATGACCGCGCCGCTCGCCGCCAGGGCGTCGATGTTGGGGGTGGGCACGCGGCCCTGCGCCACACCCCCTCCGTAGGTCGAGATGTCGTTGATGCCCAGGTCGTCGGCCAGGATGAACACGATGTTGGGCGGCCGGTCGCCGGCCGCGGGCTGAGGCGGCCCCTGCCGCCACGCAACCTCGATGTTCGGCCCCGGGATCTCCTTTCCGCGGTTGCCCACCACGAACAGGATGATCTCGCGGAAGTTCGCGGCCGCGACCACGCCCAGCGCGCCGATGACGGCCAGCACCGCCGCCGCGACGACCAGGGGCTTGCGCAGGCTCATCGGGCGAACGCCTCGGACAGGCGATTGCGCTCGGGACGTATCAGCAGCGCATAGTCCACGGGGTGCTCCACCCGCGGCCGCTGGCGCAGGATTTCGCCCGCCGCCTCCGACACGATGTGCCATCGCGCCTGGGCGTACTTGCGCTCGTCGCCGATGATGGTGTCCTCGACGTCGAAGACCGCCACCGGCGTGGCGTCGATCCCGGCCGCGACGTCGGGAGCTTTCGGATCCGACACCACCTGCACCAGCAGGAGCGGTGCAGAGCCCACCTCGGCCGGCGCGGGCGGCGCATCGTCCGGGAGGAAGGTGGCCAGCACGATCGTGAACTCCATGCCCGCCCGCTTGTGGATCACGCGAGCCTGGAACTCGGGCAGCAGCTGCATGTCGAGCTGGGAGACGCGGCTCGGGTACTTTGCGATCGCCACCCGGTCCCAGCGGCCGCCGTCACCGACCAGCTGATGCACCACGGGCGCCAGCAGCACGCCCGCGGCGCCCACGGCCGCCAGCTCGGCCTCCGGACGATAGAGATCGTCGGCCTCCTGGCCGGTGATGGTGGTCGCGCGGCCGTCCGCGTACTGCGCGACGGGCCGATAGCGCATCAGATTGAGCGCCCACATCGGCCGCGTGTCGTCGGTGCGATCCCGCCAGCCGCTGATGTAGCCGACGTTCGGCGTGCCGTACCCGTTCATGCGCGAAGCCCCCTATGGCGGACCGGATGACCCGGCCTCTTTCCGGCACTATGCGCCAGTTCCGCCATAACGTGAACCGGGGTTCTGCTTCCTGATAGAGAAGGCCTTACGAAGGGCGGCCCGCGCACTCGAACGACAGGCGCCGGATCAGCCCGGCCGCGCCTCGCGGAACGTCACCAGGCGCCCGGCGGCCTCGTCCCATAGCGCGAGCCTCAGCGCCGGCAGGAGGTCTCGGCCCCGGAGCCGGCGCGCGCCGGCCAGCGCGGCGTGCGAGTCGAGGGCCTCCGGCAGGCGGTAGAAGGGTATGCGGCTGGATGCGTGATGCACGTGATGAGCGCCGATGTTCGCCGTCAGCCAGCGAAGCGGCTGCGGAAGCACAAGGTGCGAGCTTCCCTCGATCGCCGCGGCGGCCGGCTCCCACGTGTCATGGCGCTTCCAGCGAACGCCCTCGAACTGATGCTGCACATAGAAGAGCGCCACGCCGATGGCGGCGGCGAACGCGACCACGGGAAGATGCGCGAGCAGCATCGCCTCCAGGCCCACGACGGGGATGAGCGCCGCGGCCAGCAGGAGGAGGCCCAGGTTGTTGCCCAGCACGCTGCGCCACGCCCACCCCTCGCGCATGACCCCGATGGGCAGGCGATGCTGCAGCAGGAACATGTAGGGCGGTCCGAAGCCCAGCATCACCAGCGGATGGCGATAGAGCCGGTAGCCCAGACGCCTGATCGGTCCCAGCGCGCGATACTCGCCGACGGTGAGCGTCTCGATCGCCCCGAGGCCGCGCCGGTCGAGGTCGGCCGACGTGGCGTGGTGGATCGCGTGGGTCCGCCGCCAGTAGTCGTAGGGCGTCATCGTGAGCACGCCGATCAGGCGGCCGATCCAGGCGTTGGCGCGTGAGCCGGGCAGGAAGGCCTGGTGGCCGCAGTCATGCTGGATCATGAAGAGGCGGACCAGGAAGATGGCTGCCAGTGGAGTCAGCGCCAGACCCAGCCACCAGCCCCGCGCGACGCAGAGATAGATTGCGCCCCACAACGCCAGCAGGGGGACAAGCGTATAGGCGAGCTCCGCGAGCGCGCGGGCCGTGTCTGGCCGCTGGAACGGCGCGAGGGCCGTTCGCAGGGACGGGGGATCGGGGTCGGTCACGGGGCCTCGGGCTGGAGCGTGCGGCCCTAAACGCCTCGCCCGGGCCGCGGTTCTAGTGGAGCTGGAGGGGCTTGGGCGGTGCGGCGTCGTGTCTCGCCCCGCGGCCATGCGGCCCGTTAACGTCCTTCGTCCACCATGGCGGCCCGACGTTGGGCGCCGAGGCGAGTGATGCGTGCGAGGATGAGCAGCCAGAGCGGACCTGCGCGGGCCGGATTCGGCCTGGAAGGAGGCCGGCGATGCCGCAGATGAACCCCGCGCGACGGGTGCTCGTGGTCGAAGACGACGCCGACGCTCGCGAGTTGGTCGTCGGCCATCTGAAGCTCGTCGGTTGCGACGTCCGCGCCTGCGTGGACGGGGTCGCCACCCTGCAGGCGATCGACACGTTCCAGCCCAACGCCATGGTGCTCGACCTTGGGCTGCCCGGGCTCGATGGCTTTCGCGTGCTGCAGGAGATGCGCGACCGGGGCGGGAAGCACGTTCCCACCCTGGTGCTCACCGGACGCTCCCAAACCGACGACTTCTCCCGCGCGACCGCGCTGGGCGCGAACGACTACCTGCTGAAGCCGTACACGCCCCAACAGCTTCTCGTGAGGGTCGCACGCCTTCTGGTCTGGTCCCGACGCATCGAGGCGGCGCAGGCCGCGCCAGGCGGGGACTGAGATGCGCCGACGGCCCGGCCACTCGCCTTTTGCTTGAAGTCTTCGCCTGTTGGGAGAAGGCTGCGGGAGCCTCATCGGTAGCCGATAGGACTCACTCATGACGACTCCGGTTCGGCGTCGTCGGGGCGCCGACCGTCACGACCCGCCCGGCGTCGCCCCTCGTTCCATGGCGGCCAGAGGCTGAGCGTGCCCGGCTACGAATTGGAATACTTCTGGTCGCCGGGGGGCGGGGCGCCTCGCGAGGCCATCGAGGCGGCGGACGACGACGCCGCCAAGCTCAAGGCGGCGTTCAGGTTCGCGGCGCTCGACCCTGGCGCGCGCGTGGTGGGCTACCTCCTCCGGAACGCGGAAGGGCGCGTCGTCTTCACCTACCCGCAGCGCGGGGCCTGACCGGCTCCACGCGGATGCGGCCGGCGCCGCATGGCGCCGCCTTCGTCACCCCAGCCTGACTCCCATAGCCTGGGCGGCCTTGCCCACGAACTTCATCACCTGGGCGCCGCCGGCGGCGTAGAGGTGCTGGCCCCGTACGTCTGAGATTTCGTCGAACAACTCCGCGATCCGCTCGGGCGTGTTGTCTTCGGGCGGCAGGTAGACCCCCTCGGTCTCGTGGATGTACGTGCGTGAAACGCCGCCCGCCGTCGCATTGAGGATGGTCCGCCGTGGAGCGTCCTCGCTGACGAGGAACAGGGCCGTCGGGGTCACCGACTGCGGCGTCATCAGCTTCAGGATGTCGGGCGCGATCAGGCTTTCGGTCATCCGGGTCGCGGCGCCGGGGCCCAGCGTGTTCACGCGGATGTCGTTCTTCTCGCCCTCGATCTGCAGGACGTTCATCAGTCCGATGAGAGCCGTCTTGGCCGCCCCGTAGTTGGACTGGCCGAAGTTGCCGTAGAGGCCTGACGACGAGGTGGTCATGAGGATGCGGCCATAGCCTGCGGCCCGCATGTGCGGCCACACGGCGTGACTGCAGACCACCGACCCCATCAGGTGCACTTCGACCACCTTGCGGAAGTCGGCGATCGACATCTTGGCGAAGCTGGCGTCGCGCAGGATGCCGGCGTTGTTGATCAGGATGTCGACCGTCCCCCACGTCTTCAGCGCCTGGCCGACCATGTCGGCGACCTGTTCCGCGTTGGTGACGTCCGCGCCGTGGGAGATGGCTTCGCCGCCCGCGGCCCGGATCTCCGCGGCGACGGCGTCCGCGGGCGCCGACGAGGCGCCGGAACCGTCGATCCCGCCACCGAAGTCGTTCACCACCACCCGCGCGCCCCGCGCCGCGAGACCCAGGGCATGGGCGCGGCCGAGGCCGGCGCCCGCTCCCGTGACGATGGCGACGCGGCCGTCGAAGCGAATGCTCATCCTGGATGTCCCTGTTCTCGATTGGGCGTCGGAGCGCGGTCGCCCCAAGACGGTGCGCGCAGCCGGGCCGGCGGTGGAAGCAGATCGCCCCGGTCGCGGGGCGGTTGAGACTGAACAATAGTTCAGTGCAGCGTCGCTTTTCAAGGCAGCCGGACCTTGGCGGTCACTTTTTCTGCTCTGTGGCTGAACACGCCGGCGCTCACTGCGGGAAAAATCTGGCGTCGGGCTGAACGAGGCGCGAGAAGGGGCGAATGGAGAGCCGCAATTGACCCAAGCCACACCCCGGGAGGCGCCTGTCGGCCGAGACAGGCTGGTCCGCGAGGCTTTCGTTCTGTTCGCCGAGAAGGGGTTCGACAGCGTCACGGTGCGCGATATCGCGGCCGCGTCCGGCGTCAGCGTCGGGCTGATCAATCACCACTTCGGGTCGAAGGACGGCCTGCGGGAGGCGGTGGACGAGTTCTTCATCGCCCAGTTCGAAGACGCCATCACGGGGGCGGCGGCGCATCCCGAAGCCACGACGCCCGAGGATCACGCCAAGATCATCGACGGCTGGATCGCCCGGCATGAGAAGGACTGGCCGACCATCGTCGCCTACTTCCGCCGGGCGTTGCTGGAAGAGAGCGACTGGGGCTTCTCGGTCTTCCAGCGCTTTTACGGCTTCGTCCAGAGTTCGGTGATGCGCATGGACGCGGCCGGACAACTCGCGCCGGACGTGGATCGTCTGTGGCTGCCGTTCCTGATGATGTACCTCGAGCTGGGGACGATGGTGTTCGACCCCTATGTGAAGCGGGTCCTCGGGCGCTCGGGCTACGAGCGCGACCTCTGGCAGCGCCGCCACCGGGCCTACATGACGCTCATCCGCCGCGGCTCCTCGCCCAAGCGCGCGGGCCTCTAGCCTAACCCGCAGCCGCCTGCTTCAGCGCCAGCTTGTCGAGCTTGCCGTTCGGCAGCTTCGGCAGCTCGGCGGCGATCGTGAAGCCCTTGGGGATCTTGTAGTTGGCGATCCGGTCGCGCAGGAACGCTCGCAGCGTCTCGGCGTCGACGTCCTGGCCGGGCGCCGTCTCGACGAAGGCGTGGCCCACCTCCTGGAACGTCGGATGGGAGACCGACACGACGGCGGCCAGCTGCGCGGCCGGGTGCTCGCAGATCGCCTGCTCCACCTCGACCGGATAGACGTTGTAGCCGCCGGACTTGAACATCTCCTTCAGCCTCCCGGCGAAGACCACGTTCCCGTCGGCGCGCCGGACGCCCAGGTCGCCGGTCCGCAGGAAGCCGTCTTCGGTGAAGGCGTCGCGCGTGGCCTCAGGGTTGCGGAAATAGCCGCTCATCACATACGGGCCGCGGACCTGGATCTCGCCTGCGACGCCGTCGGGCGCAGGACCGGACCCGTCCGGCTGCCCGATCCGCATCTCGGCGCCCGGAAGCACCTGGCCGATCGTCTGGGACATCACCTCCAGCGAGGCGCCGGGGAGCGTGCGGGTGATGATGCCGCAGGTCTCGGTCTGGCCGTACACGTTGGCGAGCTCGAGGCCCGGCCGGGCGATCTGCTCCAGGATCGGCTTCGGGGTGACAGCGCCGCCGAACACGATGAGCCGCGTGTAGGCCAGTCGGTCGGCCGCGCCCTGCGGCTGCTGCAGCATCATCGCGAAGCCGGTCGGCGACGAGACCAGGTAGCTGGGCCGTTCCCGCCGACTGATCTCGGCCAGCACGGGAAGGTCGACCCGCGGATGGAAGATGAGGCGTCCGCAGGCGGCCAGGACCGGCATGCAGAGGTTGTTGATGGCGCCGACGTGGTTGACCGGAGCCGCGCAGACCGAGCTCTCGAGGTTCGCCGCGCCCATCCACTCCCGGTTCGCCAGGGCCGAGGCCACGATGGCTCTGTGCGAGAGCATGGCGCCCTTGGGCCGGCCGGTCGTGCCCGACGTGTAGACGATCAGCGCGGGGTCTTCGGGATCGACCGCGTCGCGTGCGGCCGCCAGCTCGGCCCGGCTCACGGAGGCGCCGCGGGCAAGGAAGGTCTCCAGCGACGCTGCGCCGGCGCTGGGCTCGCCATGGCAAACCATCGGGGCGGCCGGCGCGAGCGCCGCGAGCTCGGCGCAGTAGTCTCGGCCTTCGAACGGCGACATGGCCACCACCAGCGCCGGGTCGGAATCGGCGAGGACGTGCTCGAACTCGCGCCGCTGGTAGCGCGGGTTGATCCCGAGCCAGATCGCCCCGATGCCCGCGGCGGCGTGGAAGGCGATCCAGAAGTCCACGGAAGGCGCGGCGAGCATGGCGACCCGGTCTCCGCGCTTCACGCCGGCCGCCAGCAGCGCGCAGGCGTAGGCGTCCACCGCGCTGCGCAGACCCGCATAGGTGAGGCTTCGGCCCTCCTCCATGGCGGCGACACGGTCGTGGGCCAACTCGCATGCATGGTCGAGCAGGTCGTCCAGGCGACGTAGGCCGGCCATCGGCTGGGCCGCACGCTTGTTCATTCAGGTCCTCAGTTGACGCGTCTGCGGCTCCACCGCCGCCGTCCTGACAATGACGCTTGCGGAACGGCTGTACAAGTGTTTAGTCTCTTCTCCACCAGTGAGCCTGGACGATGTGAGTCTCGTGCCGCTGTAACGAAATGCAAAACGGTCCAGTCGGGCCACGAGGGGGAGATTCACGCGACATGAACACCCGTACAATTCTGCTCGCGACCGTCTGCGCCGCCATCGGCGTTCCGGCCTTCGCCGCAGACGACGACGCCACGGTCTCCGAACTGGTGGTGACCGCCCAGAAGCGTGAGGAGCGCCTCGTGGACGTCCCCCTCGCCGTTCAGGCGCTGAGCGGCGAGGACGTCGCGCGCAGCGGCGCGGTCAAGGTGTCGGACCTCACCAAGCTGATCCCCGGGGCCAGCGTGGTCTCCAGCACGACGCCCGGCTTCGAGACGGTGCAGATCCGCGGCGTGTCCAGCGGCACGACCGGCGACGGGCTCGTCGGCTACTACATCGACGACACGCCCTTCGGCGTTCCGAACCTGCAGCTCACGCCGCCGGCGCGGCTCCTGGATCTGGAGCGCGTCGAGGTCATCCGCGGCCCCTCGGGCACGCTCTACGGCCAGGGCTCGATGGGCGGCACCATCAAGCTGATCACCGCCAAGCCCGACTCCAGCGCCTTCTCCGGCAAGGCCCAGAGCGAGCTCTCCACGACCGAGGGCGGCGGGACCAACTACAACGTCGACGCGGTGGTCAACCTGCCGCTGGTGGCCGGCAAGCTCGCGGCCCGCATTTCGGCCGGCTACGAGAAGCTCAGCGGCTTCGCCGAGGCGCCCGAGCTGCGCGAGCGCAACGTGAACGGCTTCAAGGGCACGAACGCGCGCCTGACGCTGGGCTGGACGCCCTCGGACGACGTGACGGTCACCGGCTTCGTCTGGACGATCCGCAACAAGCAGGACTTCTCGAACAGCCTGACGCCGAACAACGCGACCACGCGGCTCCTGGCGCCGACGCCGTTCAACCTCCCGGGCATCGTGGGGACCGGCGGCCGGCGCGGCTACACCGACGTCGACGCCGACATCTACTCGGCGACGGTGAACTGGGACGTCGGGTTCGCGGACCTCGTGGCCAACACCTCGTACGTCGACCACGAACTCGACTTCCTGGCGCCGCTCCTGACGATCCTCGTCAACGACTCCACGTTCCACACCAAGTCGTACACCAACGAAGTGCGGCTCTCGTCCAAGGCGGACAGCCCCGTCACCTGGATCGTCGGCGGCTACACCCGCAACGCCAAGATCCGCTCCGACATCTTCTACTATTCGCAGCTCACGCCCACCGCCGCGCGGACCGGGATCATCAACACCCTCGGCACGATCGACACCGACAGCTACTCGGTGTTCGGCGAGGTGTCGGCCCCGCTGCTCGACGGTCGCCTCACGCCCCTCTTCGGCCTGTCCTACTTCAAGGACGACCGCAGCACGAACGGCATCGATCGGGCCACGGGCGCGCCGCGCGTCGGGCAGCTCAAGTTCGACAGCTGGAACCCGCGCTTCAACCTCAAGTACAAGCCCGCGGACAACGGCACGATCTACTTCAACGCGGCCAAGGGCTTCCGTTCGGGCGCGTTGCAGACGCCGGCGCAGGCGGCCGCGGCCAACGTGACGCTCGGGCTCCCGGCGGGGACGATCCAGACCAGCGTTCAGCCCGACAAGCTCTGGACCTACGAACTCGGCACGCGCTGGGAACTGGCCAGCGGCCAACTGCTGGTCGAAGGCTCTGTCTATCGCACCGACTGGGACAACGTCCTCGTCCAGTTCGCGACCGCCGCGGTGATCTCGCTGGCCAACGGCGGCGATGCAAAGATCGAGGGCGCCGACTTCGGTCTGAACTACCGTCCCGACTGGGCGCAGGGCCTGACGCTGGCCGCCACCGGCAACATCCAGGACGCCCGGTTCAAGCGGGTGACGGGCGCGCTGTCGGTGGGCACGGCGATCGTGAAGGGCGGCAAGGTGCCGAACGTGCCCGACATGAGCCTGACGCTGTCGGCCGACTATCGCCGCGAGCTGGCGGCCCTGGGCGGGGTCACGGGCACGTTCTACCTGGGCTACGCCTTCCGCGACAACGTGATCGACGCCACCACCAAGAACCTCCGGGCCGGCGAGCTCAACGACCTCACGGTCCGGCTCGGCGTCGAGAAGGACAACTGGCGGCTCGAGGGCTTCATGCTCAACGGCCTCGACGACAAGGACCCGGTGGCGATCGGCTCGACGGCCGTGCAGATCCTCTATCCGCGGCGTTACGGCGTGCAGCTCGGGATCAGTTTCTAGGGCGTCCTCCGGCCCTGACTGGCGGTTGCGGTCCTGCGGGGGCCGTGACCGCCCCATGTCCCAGTCCTCCCGTGCGTAAGGCGGAAGCGAACGTGTCCCAGTCGCGTCTGATGACCATCGCCGAGCAGTCGGCTCACTTCCTGAACCGGCCGCAGGGCGGTCCGCCGCCGGGTCCCGTCACAGGCGCCGCGGCCTGGTGCGCGCCCGACCTCGGCGGCGCCGAAGACTGGAGCGAACGGCTCAGTCCCGAACTTGTCGCCGCCGTGGATGCGGCGATGGCCCGGGTGAGGGGGCGAGACCTCGATGCCCTGGGACCGGCCGACGTGGGGCTGGAAGGCCAGGCCGCGACGGTGGCGCGCTGGCGCGAGACGCTTGCGAGCGGGCGCGGCTTCCTCGTCCTGCGCGGCGCGCCTGTGGAGCGCTGGGACCTCGCCGAGCAGAAGCTCTTCATGCGCGTCCTGGGTCTGCAGTTCGGGCGGCTGGGGTTCAACAATCCGCAGGGCGACGTGATCGGGGAGGTGCGCGACACCGGCGCCGCCAGCCGCGATCCGCACGCGCGCCTGTACGCCACATCGGGCGAGTTCAGGTTCCACTGCGACGCCGCTGATCTCGTAGGCCTGTTGTGCGTGCGCCCGGCCATGACCGGCGGCGACAGCCGCATCGCAAGCTCGTCCACGGTCTACAACGAGCTGCGCCGTCGCCGCCCGGATCTGGCGGCGAAGCTGTTCCGGCCGATGCCGTTCGACCTGCGCAACGAACAGGCCGCCGACGCTGCGCCCTTCGCCGAGATGACTCCCTGCACCTTCGACGGCGACCGGCTCTACACGTTCTACATCTCGGACTACTTCCGCAGCGTGGAGCGGCACGGCGTGGCCGTGGATCGCGACCTGCTGGACACGTACGATGCCCTCGCCGAGGAGCCCGGTGTCGGGCTGAAGTTCAGGCTGGAGGCGGGGGACATCCAGATCCTCAACAACCACGCGCTGCTGCACGCCCGCACCGCCTTCGAGGATGCGCCGGGCCATGAACGGCTGCTGCTGCGCTTCCTGGTCTCGGTCGGGGCCTGACGGATGGACCGGCTTCCACTTGCGGGGGTCCGGGTCCTGGAGCTCGGCGGCGGCCTGTCCGCAGCCTTCTGCGGCCGGCAGCTCGCGCTCTGGGGCGCCGAGGTGGCCGTATCGGCCGAGCAGGCCGCGGTCGTGGCGGCGGCGGGGCCGACGATCCGGCGCGACGGACGCGCCGCCTCGGCCGCGGAAGCCTACCTCCAGACCGGCAAGCGCCGGCTCACCGACAGCGGGCGCGGTCTCCTGGACGCCGCCGACGTCGTGATCGGCGGCTTCGAGCCGCCCGGCGCGGCCGGATGGGACGACCTCGCCGCGCGGCGGCCTGGCGTGGTCTTCGTGTCCATCTCGCCCTTCGGCCTCTCGGGGCCGCGAGCGGGGCAGGACGCGTGCATCGCCGAGCTGGAGGCGCTGAGCGGCTACCTCAGCCTCAACGGTCCGGCGGACGGACCCCCGCTTCCCGCGCCGGCGCGGCTGCTCGACTACGCGATCGGCGCCAACGCCTTCGTGGGCGCGATGGGCGGCCTCATCCGCCAGAGGCGTTGGGGGTGCGGGGAGCTCGTGGAGGTCTCGGGACTGGAGACGATCGCCGGCCTCGTCCCCTTCGTGCGCGAGCAGCAGCAGGGCCACGCCACGGTCCGCAACGGCGGCACGCCCGAGGGCGCGCGGCTGCTTCCGTGCCGGGACGGCCATGTCGCCGTCGCCCCGGCGATCGGCGTCCACCTCGAGGCCTACCGCGAGGTTCTGTGTGTGCCCGACGACGTTGTGATCGAGATTCCGGAGGCGCGGGTGCTCGGTGCGGGGGTCGACCGGGTGGCCGCGGCCCTGGCGCCCTACGCCTCGCGGCTTTCCATGGAGGAGGTGTTCCTGGGGCTTCAGGTTCGCGGCGTGGTCTGCGGCAAGGTCCAGTCCCTCGACGACGTCCTCGCCGACCGCCAGCTGGAGGACCTGCGCGCCTTCTCGCCCCAGGCGACGGCGCTGGGAGAGGGGCGGATCCCGCTGTCGCCGGCGCGCCTCGACGGCGCGGCGCCGCCGGCCCCGGCGGCCCGCGAGGCCCCGCCCGCGTGGGCGCCGCGCAGCGACCGGGCGGGCGATGCGGGCGGGCCGGCGCCGCTCGAAGGCCTGCGGGTGCTGGACCTGACCCAGGCCTGGATCGGGCCGATCTGCGGGATCATGCTGGCCGACCTGGGCGCCGAGGTGATCAAGGTGGAGGGGCCCGCGCGCCCGGACATCTGGCGGCATCTGGGACAGGCCGAACCCGCCGGACCGCGTCCGCTGGACACCAGCTGCTACTTCAACGCCGCCAACCGCAACAAGCTCGGCCTGACCCTCGACCTGGGATCGCCCGAGGGCGCCCGCGATCTGCTCCGCCTCGCGCGCGGCTCGGATGTCGTCATCGAGAACTTCACGCCCCGGGTCCTCGCGCGCCTGGGCCTGGAGCCCGCGCGGCTGCGCACGGAGAATCCCCGGCTCGTGGTGACGTCGTTCAGCGGCTTCGGCGCCGAGGGGCCCCACGCCGATTTCAAGGCCAACGGCTCCTCGATCGAGGGCCTCGCGGGCTGGGACGCGCTCAACCTGGACCACCGCGGCCGGCCGACGCTGATGGGCGGCTACCCGGCCGATCCCATCTGCGGGCTCCAGATGGCGGGCTGCACGCTGGTGGCGCTCTACCGGAGCCTCGCGACCGACGAGGGCGGGCACGTCGAGGGCTCGATGCTGGAGGCCGCCTGCGGCTACATCGGCGACGCCCTGCTCGCCCGCAGCCTGGAGGCCCGGGGATGCGCAACAGTGGCGTGGCCCGAGCCGGCCGCCCGCATGGAGGCGGCGTCCGGCGTCGACGCCTGGCAGGTGGCCGTGGGCGAGCGCCGCACGCCTGTCCTGTCCACGCTTCAGGCCCTCGAGGAGCCGCAGCTCGAGGCGCGCGGGTGGTTCATCACGCTGGACACCGACGGCCAGGGACGGGCGAAGCATCCCGGCCGGTTCTGGCGGTTCGACCGGTCCCGGCTGCCCGAGCCGACCCCGCCGCCCCGCCTGGGGGAGCACACCGACGAGGTCCTGCGCCGCCTGGGCGGCTAGTTGCCGGTGAAGCTCGGCTTGCGCTTCTCGAAGAAGGCGCCGACCGCCTCCTTGTAGTCCTCGGTGAGGCTGGACAGCAGCCACTGGTCCGCGTCCATGTGCATCACCGCCCGGTCCAGCGCGCCCGAGAGGCTGTTGATGCTCTTCTTGATCATCTGCACCGAGTTCGGCGGCAGGGCCGCGTAGGTCTCGGCCATCTCGCGGGCGGCGGCGTCGAGGTCGGCGAGCGGCACGACCTCGTCGAGGAAGCCCCACCGTTCGAGCGTCGCGGCCTCGAACAGCTTGCCCGTCATGATCATCTGCTTGGCCCGCGCCGGCCCGATGAGGTGCAGGCAGATCGGCACGGCGTTCCACATCAGGTTGATGCCGAGCTTGACCTCGCCGTAGCCGATCCGGGCGTTGTCGGCGCCGATGCGGAAGTCGCAGGCCGAGGTGATGCAGGCCCCCGCGCCCGTGGCGATGCCCTGGACCGCGCAGATCGTCGGCTGCGGGATCTCCTGCATCGAGCGCATGAGCTGCGCGCCGAACTCGGCCCCGCGGCGGCGCATCAGGATCGAGGCCTGGGCCCGCTGGCTGGGCGGGTTGGAGAGGTCCGCGCCGACCGAGAAGTCCCGGCCCTCGGCGCGCACGATCACGACGCGGGTCGCCTCGTCGTGGAGGAACTCGCGGCTGATCCGCTCGAGATCCTGCATCATCTCCAGCGTCACGGCGTTGCGGCGCTCGGCGCGGTTGATGGTCACGGTCGCGACGTGTCCGTCGCGGGTCAGTTCAACGAGGGCCACGCGCGTCTCTCTCCCAATTTCCTGGTCCGCGAGGCTAGACGACGGACGCGGACTGAGCAAATGTTTAGTCGATAAGCGGAGGCCCAGGATGCGACGTCTCACGCCCGACGAGAAGGCGCGCTACGCCCGCGAGGGCTATCTTTGCCTGGAAGGCTGGCTGGATCCGGACTGGGTCGACCGGCTCGCGGCGGTGGCCGACGCCTTCGTCGAGCGCAGCCGGACCCTGTCGCAGAGCACGGCGGATATCCTGCTCGGGCCCGGCCATACCCCGGAGCATCCGATGCTGCGGCGGATCCCGCAGACGGTCGCCTTCCATCCGGTGTTCGAGGCGTTCGGCCTGACCGGACCTATCGTCGACCTCGCCGAGGACCTCCTGGGCCCCGACGTGCGCTTCCATCACTCGAAGCTGAACTTCAAGTCGGCCGGCGGCGGCGAGGAGATCCGCTGGCACCAGGACATCCAGTTCTGGCCGCATTCGAACTACGGGCCGCTGACCATCGGCGTCTATCTCACCGACGTCGACGACGACATGGCGCCCATGGGCGTCTTCGCCGGCAGCCACCGCGGCCCGCTCAGCCGGCTGCGGGACGACCAGGGCGCATGGACGGGCGCGCTGTCCGACGCCGAGGCCGCGCGCCTGGATGCGTCGGCGCTGCGCTGGCTGGCCGGTCCCCGCGGGACCGTGACCGTCCACAACTGCCGCGTCGTCCACGGGTCGCGGGCCAACCTGTCGCCGCGGATGCGGCCGCTGCTGCTGCACACCTACGCGCCCTGCGACGCCATCCCCCTGACGCGCATCATGGACCCGGTGAAGTTCGCCAATGTGATCGTGCGGGGCGGCCCCCCGGCCTACGCCCGCTTCGACGCGGATCCCTGTCCGATGCCGCCCGACTGGGGCGCGGGCGAGTACAGCTCGATCTTCTCGGTCCAGCAGGAGAAGCTGGGCTAGCGGTCGGGAGCCCCTCCAACCAGGATCCCGCACGTGGATCTGGGTCCCGGCATTCGCCGGGACGGTCGGAAGCTGAAATGGCGGGCCTCGGACCTAGTCCGCGTAGCCCGGCGACTCCGCGTCGAGCTTCCGCAGCAGGGCCGGCCAGGTGAAGGCGCCGGCCGAGCCGTCGAACAGCGAGCGCGACTGGTCCGTCACCTTCTCGGGCACGCCCTGGCGGGGCTGGACCAGCCGGGCGCCGGTGGACTGGGCGCGCACCTGCATGGTGCAGGCCCGCTCCAGGAAGTAGATCGCCAGCCACGCCGAGGCGCAGCTCGGCCCCACCGACAGCGTGCCGTGGTTGCGCAGGAGCATCAGGCGCCGGTCGCCCAGGTCGGCGGCCAGCCGCTCGCGCTCGTCGAGGTCGAAGGCGATGCCCTCGTAGTCATGATAGGCGACTTCGTCGCGCACCATCATGGCGTGCTGCGACAGGGGCAGGAGCCCGTCCTCCTGCGCCGCCACGGCGACCCCGTCGTCGGTGTGCAGGTGGATCACGCATTGGGCGTCCTCGCGCGCCATGTGCAGGGCCGAGTGGATCACGAAGCCGGCCGGGTTCACCAGGTGCGCCGACGGGCCCACCGGATTGCCCTCGATGTCCACCTTCACGAGGTTCGACGCCGTCACCTCATCGAAGCGCAGGCCGAAGGGGTTGATCAGGAAGTGGTGCTCGGGGCCGGGGACCCGCGCCGAGATGTGGGTGAAGATCAGGTCGTCCCAGCCTTCCAGCGCCACGAGGCGGTAGACGGCCGCGAGGTCCCGGCGGACTTCGGCTTCGGTCTGGACAGGCAGGTCGTAGGCCATGGCGATCGGCTCCGATGTCAGGGCAGGAGGTCAGGGCAGGATTTCAGGGCAGTCGGTCGCGAAGGGCCCTTCGCGCCGACAGGAGGAAGTGCAGTCCCGCCCACAGCAGGGCGGCGGTCGAGATCAGCAGGGCGTAGCGCAGGCTCTCCCGGCCAAGGGCGGGCGCGAGGGCGTCGCTGGCCACGCCCACCAGCCAGGGGCCGAGACCCAGGCCCAGCAGGGAGGACAGGAAGAGGGTCAGCGAGACGGCCGTGGCGCGCCGGTGCGGTTCGGCGAAGGACTGAATGGCCGACAGGGCGACGCCGCCGCCCGAGGCCGCCAGGAAGGTCGCCGCCAGCTTGATGCCGATGGCCAGGAACGGCGACGGGGCCAGGAACACGGCGGCGTAGAGCGGCGCGGAGCCGCCGTAGGCGATGGCCGGCAGCCAGAGCTCCCAGCGCGGGTCGCGTGGGATCAGGCGCGTGGCCAGCCATCCGCCGAGCATGACCCCGAGGATCCCGCCCACGCCGCTGGCCGTGCCGGACCACAGGCCGATCTGCGTCAGGGAGAGGCCATGGACGCGGATGAAGAAGGCCGGGATCCACTGCGTCAGGCCGTAGGTGGCGAACGCGCCGACCGAGAGGGCGAGGACCAGGTGGCGCAGGGCCGGACGGCCGAGGAGGGCCCGCAGGGCCGCGCCGGCGGGCTCGGTGGACGCGGGCGCGTCGTGGCCCTGACGCGCCGGCTCGCGCAGGGTCAAGGCGATGATGAGGGCGAGGGGGACGCCGGCCAGCCCCACGGCGAACAGGGCGGCGCGCCAGCCCAGCTGGTCCGCGAGGAGCCCGGTCAGGATCAGGCCCCCGCTGAGCCCCGCAAGCCCCCCCGCCTGGAAGACGGAGATGCCCAGCGCGCGCCGGGGCCCGGGCATGTAGTCGCCGATCAGGGAGTGGGCGGCGGGCACGCAGCCGGCCTCGCCGACGCCGACGCCCACGCGGGCCAGGAACAGGCCGCCGAAACTGCGCGCGAGGCCGGTGGCGGCGGTCATCAGGCTCCAGGTCGCGACGCAGACCGCCAGCAGCCGAACCCGCGAGGTGCGGTCCGCCAGCCGGGCCAGCGGAATGCCGAGCGTGGCGTAGAAGGCGGCGAAGGCGAGGCCCGAGAGCAGGCCGAGCTGGCTGTCCGACAGGCCGAGCTCGGCCTTGATCGGCTCCAGCAGCACCGCCAGGACCATGCGGTCCATGTAGTTGAAGAACGAGACGGCGGTCAGGACCGCGAGGGCCCACCAGGCGCCGGAACTGACGGCCGGGCCGGTCGGCGCGGTCGCCGCGCCCTGAACCATCGCCGGCTCGCCCGTCGCCATCCCTGCGTCTCCCCGCGATCTTGCGTCGCTGAACAGGCGGATACCGTACGCAAAGAGGGTAGACTAATCAAATGTTCAGTGGTTCTCTTTCGGTCCTAGGCAGGAGGAGCGCGCCTTGGACGCCGCCGAAGCGATTCCCATCCGCCGGATGGACTTCGAGTTCTCCGACGACGTCGATCTCGTGTTCATCGAGGGCGACCCGGGGCTGTCCTACTTCTTCGTGGGGGCATGGATGATGCTGCCCTACCTGGAGCCCTTCCTCATCCGCACGATCCAGGCCGCCACGCCGCTGATCGAGGATGCGGACCTCCGCGCCCGCATGACCCGCTTCTGCGCCCAGGAGGGCCAGCACTTCCGCCAGCACGCGCGCCTGAACGAGGTGGTCCGCCGCGTGCACCCGTCCGGGCCGAAGCTCGCCGAGCTCGAGAAGGCGGTCGAGGCCGAGTTCGCCGCCTGGAGCGCCGAGAAGCCGCTGAAGTTCAACCTGGCCTACGGCGAGGGCTTCGAGTCCATGACCTGCGCCGGCGCGCGGACGCAGATCCAGCTGGGCATGTTCGGCTGGATGAAGGAGCCGATCCGCAGCCTGATGTACTGGCACATCCTCGAGGAGATCGAGCACAGGTCCGTCTGCTTCGAGGTCTACGAGGCGGTGGTGGGCGACTATCTCTATCGCTCGCGCATGAGCCTCTGGTTCCAGCGCCACTACTTCGCCTGGTGCGGCCGCTTCGCCCGCGAGATGATCGCCGCCGACCCCGAGACGATGGCGCGGTACGACACGCCGGAATGGGCGAGGGTCCGCAAGCGGCGCGCCGCCGCCTACCAGCGCGACTACCTGCCACGCCTGCTGGGCACCTTCATGCCCTGGTACGATCCCGGCCGGGTGCGTCTGCCCGACGGGTTCTCCGCCGCCCGCGCCGAGTTCTCGGCGCGCGCCGTCAGCGTTCAATAGACCGGAGCCGCCCGATGGATGACGCCGCCGCCCGCGACGCGCGCCTCGCCGAATTCGCGCAAGCCCTGGCCGCCCGGCCCATGGTGCCGGCCGACGGCCTTCTGCCCACCCTGCACCTGGGCGACGACGACATGCCCTGGATGGAGGCGGGCGACGGATCGGCGCTGCAGCTGCTGCACGTCGATCTCAACCAGGGCCTCTGGATCTCCAAGACGCGGCTGCCGCCCGGCTATCAGGTTCCGACGCACTACCACACCGGCCTGGTGTTCGCGGTGACCCTGGAGGGCGCCTGGTACTACCGCGAGACGCCCGAGGCGGTGAACCGGCCCGGCTCCTACCTCTTCGAGCCCGCGGGCTCGCGCCACACCCTTTGCACCCCTGCCGACATGCCGGGCCGGATGGTGACGTGGTTCGCCATCTACGGCGCCAATCTCAATCTCGACGAGCAGGGCCAGATCACCTCGGTGATCGACGCCCGCGCCGCGCTCGACCTCTATCGCGGATACTGCGACGCCATGGGGCTGGACCGCTCGAAGCTGATCGTGGTCGGCGAATGAGCATGCGGGCGGCCGTGATGCGGGAAGGCCGCTTCGAGGTGGAGCCCCGTCCGATCCCGAAGCCCGGCCCGGGCAATGTGCTGGCGCGCGTGCGGGCCTGCGGCATCTGCGGGTCGGACCTGCACTACTTCCACCATGCGCCCGAGATCATCGCCCGGGCGAAGGGACTCGGCGCCGACACCTCGGCCATGGAGCGGACGCTGCGCGAGGGGCCGGTCCTGGGGCACGAGTTCGTCTGCGAGATCGTCGACTTCGGCCCCGGCGCCACCCGCGCCCTCCCGGCCGGGACGCGCGTCGTTTCCATGCCGTTCGTGCTGCGCGACGGCGCGCCCGTGCTGGTGGGCTCCAGTCCCGAGACGCCGGGCGCCTACGCGGAGTACATGGAGCTCACCGAGGCGCTGCTGCTGCCGGCGCCGGACAGCGTCCCGGACGAGGCCGCGGCCCTGGTCGAGCCCTTCGGCATCGCCGTCCACGCGGTCAACAAGGCGGCTCTGCGGGGCGACGAGACCTGCGTCGTCGTGGGCTGCGGCCCCATCGGCCTGGCGGTGGCGGGCGTGCTGCGGGCGCGGGGGTTCGAGGCGATCCTGGCCGCCGACCTGTCGCCCCGGCGCCGCGAGCTGGCCCTGGCCCTGGGCGCGACCGTGGCCGTCGATCCGCGGCGCGACAGCGTGCTGGCGCTGGCCGCCGACCAGGCGGCCGGCCGGCCCGTGGTGGTGTTCGAGAACACCGGCGCGGCCGGGATGCTGCACCGCCTCGTGCTGGAAGCGCCCAAGGACAGCCGGATCGTGGTCACGGGCATCGCCGCCGGCGACGAGAGCCTGCTGCCGATGGTTGCGATCACCAAGGAGCTGCAGCTCCAGTTCGTCATCTACTACACGGCCGAGGAGTTCGCCGAAGCCCTGCAGCTGATCGCCGGGGGGCGCGTCGCCTGGCGCGCCATGCTGACGGGCGAGGTGGGCCTCGACGGGGTCACCCAGGCGTTCGCCGACCTCAGCGATCCCGAGCAGCACGCCAAGATCCTGGTCCGCCCGTGGACGGACTGATCCCCGGCGCCGCGCGGCGCATCCTGCGTCGCGGGGACCTGGCGTTCACGGCCTGGGAGATGGGCCAGGGGCCGCTCGTCCTCTTCGTGCACGGCTTTCCCGACACGCCGGCCACCTGGCGGCCGCTGCTGCCGCGGGTCGCGGCGCGCGGCTTCCGGGCGGTCGCCGTCACCTGTCGCGGGTACGAACCCTCCTCCCGGCCTGCCGACGCAGACTTCGGCCTCATGGAGCTGGTGGACGACGTGCTCGGCTGGCTCGACGCCCTCGACGCCCCGTCGGCGCACCTCATCGGCCACGACTGGGGCTCCAGCCTGGTGCAGCTCGCCGCCGCCAAGGCCCCGCAGCGCGTCGTCTCGTTGACCCTGCTGGCGGTCGCCCACCCCGCGGCCTTCGCGGCCCTGCTGCCCGCCGACTTCGCGCAGCTCGAGCGCACCTGGTACATCCAGTTCCTGCAGGCGCCGGGGGCGGCCGAGGCCGTGGCCGCCGACGGGCGGTTCCTGGAGTGGCTGTGGCGGCGGTGGTCGCCGGGCTGGGAGCCCGACCCCGGGCCCCTCGCGGCCATGCGGGCGGCCTTCGCGGAGCCGGGGGTCCTCGACAGCGCCCTGGCGTACTACCGGCGCGCCTTCGCGGACGACCATCCGCGCTTCGCCGAGGCGCTGGCGCTGCTCGGCCGGGCGATCCCCTGTCCGGCCCTGGGCCTCGCGGGAGCCCTGGACACCTGCGTGCTCCCGACCGCCTTCGAGCGCGCCCTGCCGCCCGAGATCTTCACCGCCGGCCGCACCGTCCAGGTCGTCCCGGACGCCGGGCACTTCCTGCACCTGGAACAGCCGACCCGCGTCGCGGACGCCGTCACCGCCTGGCTGGCCGGCCGGCGCTGAAGCCGCGTCCGCTGACGGAGGCGGCTCCAGGGTCGGGACGCAACACCCGATCCTCCCGGCGAAGGCCGGGATCCAGATGGAATAGCTCAGATGCGGGTTCCGTGGGTTCGGAGCCCTTCCCGTCACGATCCCGCACGTGGATCTGGGTCCCGGCATTCGCCGGGACGGTCGGAAGCCGTTGAAACCGCTGTCGAGCCTGAACCCTAGAGCCTCACCCGTTCAGACGGAACCGTCTGAACGGGAGAATGAGGCTCTAAATCAAAAGCTTGAGCGCGTTTCGATCCGAAAACCGGTTCCCCCTTTTCGGAACGCGCTCTAGAGATGGAACCAGACGTGGTTCACCGGCGCCCCGAGCGCTTCCGCGATCGCAGCCTCGACGTCCGGCGGGTCGTCGAAGCCGGGGTTCATGAGGCTGAGCACGAACCGTCCGAAACGCGGCTTGTGGTCGTCGCTGCACGCGTCGAGCGTCGTCGTCGTCCCGCAGCATGGCGTCACGACGGAAAGGTCCGTGAAGTCGTGCTCCGAAGCGGCGCCTGCCACGTCGTACCACCAGGCCTCGATGTCCGCTCCGCACGCCGGGCAGCGTGGGCCGTCCCAGAACCCCAGGGGTACGAACACCTGCGGGCAGTCGAAGAACTCGGCATTGATCTCGTCGGCGTCGGGGTACAGCTCCCGGGCGACCCTGCAGGCGCGGTCGGCGGCCTCGGCGGAAGGCTGCCAGTTGGCATCCGCGGGCACGAACTGCAGAAAGTTATCGGACAACGCCATCCCTCCGGTCTTGCGGAACAGAAAGGGAACATTCCCTGACTGTCAAGCCCGGATGCCGCAGGTCAGTCGGCGTCCATCTTCAGGGCGGCGATGAAGGCCTCCTGCGGGATCTCCACCTTGCCGAACTGGCGCATGCGCTTCTTCCCCTCCTTCTGCTTGTCGAGGAGCTTGCGCTTGCGGGTGGCGTCGCCGCCGTAGCACTTGGCCGTCACGTCCTTGCGCAGCGCGCGCACGGTCTCGCGGGCGATGATCCGGCCGCCGATCGCCGCCTGGATCGGAATCTGGAACATGTGCGGCGGGATCAGGTCCTTCATCTTCTCGACCATGCCGCGGCCGCGGGCCTCGGCGCGGTCGCGGTGGACCAGCATGGAGAGCGCGTCCACCGGCTCGGCGTTGACGAGGATCGACATCTTCACGAGGTCGCCCTCGCGGTAGCCCTCGATCTGGTAGTCGAAGCTGGCGTAGCCCTTCGAGATGGACTTCAGCCGGTCGTAGAAGTCGAACACCACCTCGTTCAGGGGCAGGTCGTAGACCACCATGGCGCGCGTGCCGACGTAGCTGAGCTCGCGCTGCTGGCCCCGGCGGTCCTGGCACAGCTTGATGATCGAGCCGAGGTAGTCGTCGGGCGTGAAGATGGTGGCCTTGATCCAGGGCTCGCTGATCGAGTCGATCTTGACCGGGTCGGGCAGGTCGGCCGGATTGTGCAGCTCGATCTCGTCGCCGTTGGTCATCTTCACGCGATAGACGACCGAGGGGGCCGTCGCGATCAGGTCGAGGTCGAATTCGCGGCTCAGGCGCTCCTGGATGATCTCCAGGTGCAGCAGCCCCAGGAACCCGCAGCGGAAGCCGAAGCCCAGCGCGGCGCTGGTCTCCATCTCGTAGGTGAAGCTGGCGTCGTTCAGGCGCAGGCGGCCGATGGCGGCGCGCAGGTCCTCGAACTCGGCCGCGTCCACGGGGAAGAGGCCGCAGAACACCACGGGCTGGACCTCGCGGAAGCCGGCCAGGGGCTTGTCGGTAGGCTTGCGCTCGTCGGTGATGGTGTCGCCGACGGCGGCGTGCGCCACCTCCTTGATCGAGGCGGTGATGAAGCCGACCTCGCCGGGGCCGAGCTCGCTCATCTCGGTCTGCTTGGGCTTGAACACCCCCAGCCGGTCGATCTGATAGGTCGCCCCGGTCTGCATCATCTTGACCTTCTGGCCGACCTTGAGCGTGCCGTCGAAGACCCGCACCAGCACGACCACGCCCAGGTACTGGTCGTACCAGGCGTCGACCAGCAGGGCCTTCAGGGGGGCGTCGGGGTCGCCCTTCGGCGGCGGCAGGCGGGTGACGATGGCTTCCAGCACGTCGTGGATGCCCACGCCCGACTTCGCCGAGCATTCCACGGCGTCGGAGGCGTCCAGGCCGATCACGTCCTCGATCTGCTGGCGCACCCGCTCGGGCTCGGCCGCCGGCAGGTCGATCTTGTTCAGGACCGGCACGATCTCGTGGTTGTTGTCGATGGCCTGGTAGACGTTGGCCAGCGTCTGGGCCTCCACGCCCTGGCTCGCGTCGACCACCAGGATCGATCCCTCGCAGGCGGCCAGGCTGCGGCTGACCTCGTAGGCGAAGTCCACGTGGCCGGGCGTGTCCATCAGGTTGAGGACATAGGTCTCGCCGTCGTCGGCCTTGTAGTCGAGACGCACGGTCTGGGCCTTGATGGTGATCCCGCGCTCGCGCTCGATCTCCATGTTGTCGAGCACCTGCTCGGTCATCTCGCGCTGGGTCAGGCCGCCCGTCTCCTGGATCAGGCGGTCGGACAGGGTCGACTTGCCGTGGTCGATGTGCGCGACGATCGAGAAGTTGCGGATCTTGTCGAGAGGCGTGGTCATGGCGGCGCCCCTCTACCACATCTCGCGGCGCAACATAGCCGCGCCCCTTTCGCGCCTCATCAACGTGGTTAATCGGCCGTTAAGGCGGGCCCGGTCATGCAGGGACGCTGGGCGGACTGATTCTTGTGCATTGGGAGGCGGGAAACGCGCCGATGGATCGTCGTAAGCTAATCGTCTCGAGCCTGGTCGCCGCCGCCGCGCCGACGCTGGTCCGGGCCCAGACCGTGCAGTCCCAGGCGCTGCCGCCGGCCGAGGCGCCGCCGCCGCCGAACTCGACCCCCAGCTACCCGTCGGCCGGCCCCACCGGCGAGGCCCCCGGCGCCAAGACCTACAGCCAGGACGAGATCGTCACGAACGTCTCCGACTTCCTGGGCGTGACGGCCGAGAGCGCGGGCGCCGCCGTCGAGCGGCTGTTCGCCAACAACGGCCGGCCCACCGCCTACATCGCGGGCGAGGAGGGCTCGGGCTCGTTCATCTTCGGCCTGCGCTACGGCCGCGGCCTGCTCTACATGAAGGACCGTCCGCCGATGGAGGTCTTCTGGCAGGGGCCCTCGATCGGCTGGGACTGGGGCGGCAACGCCAGCCGCGTCTTCACGCTCTGCTACAACCTGCAGGTCCCCGAGGTGATCTTCCAGCGCTATCCCGGCGTGGAGGGCTCGGCCTACCTGGTGGGCGGCCTGGGCGTGAACTACCAGCGCGCCGAGGACGTGACCCTGGCCCCGATCCGCGCGGGCGTCGGCCTGCGCCTGGGCGCGAACGTCGGCTACCTGGCCTATACCCGTAAGCGGAACGTCATCCCGTTCTGAGTGCTCCCTTCCCTTCCCGCGAGCGGGAAGGGGGGACCGCCCGCCGAGCGGAGCGAAGAGCGGGTGGTGGGAAGGGTGGGCGGCCGGCAGGGCGCGTCTCGACCGCAGCGCCTGAGGCTTGCCCTTTCCACCCCTCGCTCTACGCCCTGCGGGCTCGGCGAGCGGTCCCCCTTTCCCGCAAGCGGGAAAGGAAGGCTGCCTCCACCGGCTCCCGTCTCTACCCTTCCCGCGAGCGGGAAGGGGGATCACCGCCCGTCGAGGCTGGCGCCGACGCGCTGGCTGGGGGTGTCGAAGAGGCCGCGGCCGGGGACGTGGTTCAGCTCCAGGCGGATCCCGTCGGGATCCTCGAACAGCACGGCGTAGTAGCCGGGCGCCCAGGGCTCGTCCTGCGGCGGGTGGATGATCGTGGCGCCGATCGACTGCAGGAACGCGTAGAGCTCGTCCACGTCCTCGCGCGAGCGCGCCCGCCAGCAGTGATGGTGCAGGCCCACGCGGAACTGCGCGAACCGCGCGCCCGCGTGCTCGGGATCCGGCCGCCGGACGCCGAAGCCGGTGCGCCCGCCGACGCAGTAGTAGGTGTCCGGGCTGTCGGCGACCTCGCGCATGCCGAGGAACGGCAGCAGCTTGCGGTAGAAGGCGACCGAGGCCTCGAAGTCCCCCGCCGTGATGAAGGTGTGCGCGACGCCGTTCACTTCCATGCGCGGGAGTGGAGCGGCGCCGCCGCTGGGGAAGTCAAACGCGGGCGGCGGCCCGGGCCAGGCCCGCCGCGGGCGCAGCCCGGCGCAGGGCCGCGCCCGCCAGGCCGAAGCCCAGGATCATGAGCAGCCAGGTCCCCGGCTCGGGAACGGCGCCGGTGTCGGGCGCCGCCGTGCGGATCTGCAGGGCCGACAGCAGCTGGTAGCGGGTCTCGCTCTCGGTCAGCAGCGTGAAGTCGGTCGCGCCGTCGGCGTCGAATTGGACCGAGATCCACTGCGGCATGGCGCGCCCGGGATAGCTGGGCCCGCCCGCGATGGCGCCTCCGGCCTGCACCGGCGCCGAGGAGACGCCGTTGAGCGAGAAGCGGGTCGCCCAGTTCGCGTCCCACTGCGGCATGAAGAGCTGGATGACGTACGAGCCCATGGGCAGGACGCCGAAGCCGAGCTGCAGCTGGGTCGGCGCCACGAAGTACGAGGTCGACTCCACGAGGGTGCGGTACTCGGGGTCCCAGCCGGGGCCGAACTGGCCGAAGCCGGTCAGCACGCCATAGTTCGGCGCATTCGGCAGGCCCAGGCCGACGCTGGTGAAGCTGACGCCGTTGACGGTGGTGGCGGCGCCGAAGGTGATCGCGTCGACGAAGGCGCCGGTGTTGATCACGTCGGTGCTCTTGCCGGTGCTGTCGACGGGGGCCGACCAGACGATGGCGGCGCTGGCCGGCGCGCCCGCGAGGGCCAGGGCGGCGGTGAAGGCGAGAAGGGCGGTGCGCATGGCGACCTCTGACTGGCGTCGTGGAGCGCCATTCAGGTTCGCGGGCCGAAATTCGTCAATTCGACCAGAGTCTTACGACGTCTCCGACCGAGTCTTACGACCCCGGTCCAGGTCGCGCCGTGGCTGGGCTCGGCCCGCTAAGGCGCCGGCGGCACGTCCAACGGCCGACCGGTCGGGCCGATGGGCGTGACCGCGCTCAGCTCGTTGAGCCGAGCCGACGGCGCCTTTGCCGCAATCGCGCTCTGCGAGGCTGCATCGGAGTCGGCCTTCGCAGCGCCGGCTGCAGCCTGGGCCTGTGTCAGCTTCAATTGCGCGGCGTCCTCTGCGGCCTTTGCCTGGCTGAATTCCGTCTTGGTCTTCTCGGCGGTCGCAACGGCCGCCTGGCGGCGGCCTACGGCCTGATTGTAGGCGAGGTCGGCGGACGAGACGGCGACCTCTTCCTGGGCCTTGGAGACCTCGGCCGTCTCGACGTTCTTCTTGGCGGCTTCCGCGGCCGCCACGGTCTCCGCGGTCGATCCCGCTGCATCCGCCTGCCGCGCCTTGTCGAGGTCGGAGCGCGCCTGGCTCAGCTCAGCCTCCGCCTTGGCCAGCTTCTTCTTGGCTTCGACGAGGTCGGCCTGCTTCCTCGCCTCGTCTTGCCGGGCTTCCAGCAGCTTCTGCTGGGCGTCGATGTCGAGGGCCTCCCGCTCCTGCCGCGCCTTCACGCTCGCGACATGATCGTTGCGCGCCTGCAACTCCGTGGCCGACTTGCCGGCGGCGGCGTCGGCCTTCGCCTTGGCGTCGGCCGCCAGCTGCTCGCGGATCAAGTCAACGCGCGCGGTGGCGCGGACCTTGAGCGCGGCGTCGATGTTGCTGCGGACAAGACCGTTGGCCAGATCGTTCGCCGTCACGCCGGCCTTGAACTTGAGCCCCGTCGCCGGGTCGGCCAGGCCTTCCTTCTCCAAACTCGTCCGGAGGTTTTCCCGCACCGGCGACGGCACGTCCTTCAGAACGGCATAGGCATAGATGTCGACCAGCTGGGCAGGCGTGACCTCGACGGTGAAGTACTTGCTCCACTCCGCCGCGAACGCATTGATCGCTGCCTCGAGCAGCGGGTTGGTCTCGGCGTCTCCCCGCTCTCCGGATACACGGGCGCTCACGAACTTCCGCACGAACAGGGCCGAACAGGTGTTGTCGTAGGCCATGATCACGCGGCGTGCGGTGTAGTAGTTCCAGGTCGTCTGCGCCTGGTCGATCTCCCGCGCGTAGGCGCCCCGATACTCGCGGACTGCGGCGGCCACGGTCGTGAGGTCCGTCGATACGATGTAGTTGGCCTGCAGGTTATCGACCGCCGACTTGGCCGATCCGAAGAGCGATGCGGTCAGTCCGATCTGCTCGGAAGGCGTCTGGCTGAAGCCCATGATCGCCTGGGTCACCGACCCCACCGTGCTGATCATGTCCGAGCTCTGGCGCAGAGCCACCTGGGTGGCCAGCAGATGGTTGAACCATCCGTTGCAGACCTCGTTCGAGAGCGTCAGGCCGGCCGCAAGGTAGGTTTTGGCTTTCTCGGCATCGGTGGGAATGCTCTCGGACGCCTTCTGAGTGCAGAAGAACGTGTACTGGTCAGCCGTGCTGTTACAGTCCACGGGGTGTCGAGCGTAGTCGCGCGGGGCCTGGCGCTGCCCTCCGCGCAAACGGCGCGCTCCCTGATCGGCGGGGCTGTTTCGTTCGCTGATGCGTGTGACGTCCTCGAGGAACGAGGGGGGATGCTCCCCCTGGACGGTGTCCGGCGTCAGAATCCGCGTCTGCTGAGTCTTGCCCGTGAAGTCGACGAGATTCGCACATCCCGCCAGCGGCAGCGCGCCAGCGAGGAACAGCCGCGCGCCCGCGCGGCGAAGCCAGTTCACATTCATGATCTGCCCCGTAGGACGCATACTCAACTGCGTCCCCAGGTTGTAACTTCCGAACGAACACGCGGAATGTCAAGCCTGCGGCAGATACAACTCGGACGTGCGGACCATCACCCGCGCAGTTTCGCGCCCACCGCCTTTTCGGCCGCCGACACGATGCGGCCGGACAGGGCCTCGATCTCGGCGTCGGTGAGGGTCTTGTCGCGGGGCTGGACGACCACCTCGACGGCGACCGACTTCATCCCCTCGGGCACGCCCTGGCCGGCGTAGACGTCGAACACGCGCACGTCGTCGATCAGCGCCTTGTCGGCGCCCTGGATCGGGCGGACGAGGTCGCCCGCCGGGGTCGCGGCGTCCACCAGGAACGCGAAGTCGCGGCGCAGCGGCATGAGGGCGGAAAGCTCCAGCGCCGGCTTGGTCTTCACGCCCTTGCGCTTGGGCTCGGGCAGGGCGTCGAGGTTCAGCTCGAAGGCCAGCATGGGCCCGTCGGCGTCGAGCGCCTTCAGCACCCGCGGGTGCAGTTCGCCGAACTCGGCCACCACCACCTTGGGCCCCAGCTGAAGCCGCGCCGAGCGGCCGGGATGCCACCATCCGGCGTTCTGACCCTGGACCACCTGCAGCGCCGGGGCGCCCAGTTCCTCGAGCAGCGCCATGAGGTCGCCCTTCAGCGCGAACAGCGGGTCACCCGCGGCCTTCGCCCAGTGCTTGGGCGGGTGGGGTGCGAGCAGGGCGGTCACCGCCGTCCACTGGTCGGCCGGCTGGTCGCCGCGGAAGTTGGGACCCACCTCGAAGAGCGCGGCGTCGGCGAAGCCCTTGCGGGCGTTGCGGGCCGCCGCCTCGATCAGGTTGCCCAGCGCGCTTGGGCGCATGGTCGACAGGTCCGAGGCGATCGGGTTGGTCAGCACCAGTTCGGGCTGGTCGCCGCCGAACAGCCCGGCCCAATCGCGGCGCATGAAGCTCCAGGTCACCGCCTCGGCGTAGCCGCGGGCGGCCATGGTGCGTCGCGCGTCGCGCATGCGACGCTGGCGCAGGGTCAGCGCGCCGCCGGGCGGGCGGGCGATCTCGGGCAGCGGCTCCACGGGCAGGGCGTCGAAGCCCTGGATCCGCGCGACCTCCTCCACGAGGTCGGCCTTGCCTTCCACGTCGCGCCGCCAGCTGGGCGGGGTGACGGTGTCCCCGTCCACCTTGAACCCGAGCTTCGTGAGGATCTCGTCGATCCGCGCGGCGGGGACGTCCAGGCCCGACAGCTTCCTCACATAGCCACGGTCGAAGGCGAAGGGGGCGGGCGGGGCCGGAGCCTGGCCGGCCACGCGCACCTCCGACGGCTCGCCGCCGCAGAGCTGCAGGATCAGCTGGGTCGCCTGCTCGATCCCATGGACCGGGCTCTCGGGGTCCACGCCGCGGGCGAAGCGGTACTGGGCGTCCGAGGTGATGCCGAGGGTGCGGCCCGTCTGCGCCGTGCGGATCGGGTCGAACCAGGCCGCCTCGACGAAGACGTCGGTCGTGTCGTCCAGCACCTTGGTGGACTCGCCGCCCATGACGCCGCCGATCCCGATGGCGCCAGAGCCGTCGGCGATGACGCAGATGTCGGGGCCCACGTCGTAGGTCTGGCCGTCCAGGGCCTCGACGCGCTCGCCTTCGCGGCCCAGCCGGGCCTCGATGAAGCCGCCGGTCAGCTTGTTGGCGTCATAGACGTGCAGCGGCCGGCAGTTGTCGTAGGAGATCAGGTTGGTCACATCGACCAGGGCGTTGATGGGGCGCAGCCCCACGCTGGTCAGCCGCTGCTGCAGCCACGCGGGCGAGGGGCCGTTCTTCACGCCCCGGATCAGGCGGCCGGCGAAGACCGGGCAGGCCTGCCCATCCACCTTGATCTCGACGGGGTTCGGGAACGTGCCGGGCGTCGGCGCGACCGGATCCGGCTTCAGCGTCCCGAGGCCCGCCGCGGCGAGGTCGCGGGCGATGCCGCGCACGCCCAGCCAGTCGGGCCGGTTCGGCGTGACCTCGAAGTCGATCGCCGCCTCCAGGCCGAACGCCTCCACGGCGCTCGTCCCGACGGCCAGGCTGTCCGGCAGCTCGACGATGCCGTCGGACTCCTCGGCCACCTCCAGCTCGCGCGCCGAGCAGAGCATGCCGTTGGACACCACGCCGCGCACCGGCCGCGCCTCCAGCGTGATCCCGCTGCCGGGCACGTAGGCGCCGATGGGGGCGTAGATGGTGGTCAGGCCCGGCCGCGCGTTGGGCGCGCCGCAGACGATCTCGAGCCGGCCGTCCTTGGTCTCGACCTGGCAGACCCGCAGCTTGTCGGCGTTGGGGTGCTGCACCGCCTCGACGATCTTCGCCACGGTGAACTTGGCGAGCTTCTCGCCGGGGTTCTCCACGTGCTCGACTTCGAGCCCGGCCATGGTCATGGCCTCGACCACCTGCTCGACCGTCGCGGTCGTATCCAGGTGATCCTTCAGCCAGGAGAGGGTGAACTTCATCGGTCGGCTCCTTCGCCGAGCACTTCAAGAAGGCGGAAGCGTTCGCACCAGAGCATCATCTCGGGGTCGAACCCGCCGTTGCGGGTGAAATAGGCCTGGTGGCCGTCGCGCCAGTCGTCGAGGCAGGTGTCGCCCTCGCCCTCGGCCTCGGCGAACGACCACGGCACGTCGCAGAAGCGCATCTGCTCGAGCCAGACGGTCTCGATCACCGCGCGCGGCCGGCCCGCGCCGTCGTTGACGACCATGCGCTTGCCCACGTGCGTCTGCTGGCCGTCGGCGATGGACCAGCAGGTGGCGGTCTTGGCGCCCGCCAGCACGAACCCCAGCAGCCGGTCGGCCATCTCGGGATTGTCGCCGAACGCGAACGTCTCCAGCGACCGCCAGTCGTCGGTCACGACGGTCATGACAGCCCCGTCGAGGTATTCGGCGCCTGGAAGGCCGAGAAGCCGTAGTGCTCCAGCCAGCGCACGTCGCTGGCGAACATGTCGCGCAGGTCGGGCATGCCGTACTTCAGCATCCCCAGGCGGTCGATGCCGAAGCCGAAGGCGAAGCCCTGCCAGACGTCGGGGTCCAGGCCGCAGTTCCGCAGGACGTTGGGGTGCACCATCCCGCAGCCCACGACCTCCATCCAGTCGTCGCCCTGGCCGATCTTCACGTCGCCGCCCGAGCGGTCGCAGCGCACGTCCATCTCGGCGCTGGGCTCGGTGAAGGGGAAGTGGTGCGGCCGGAAGCGCGATTCCACCGCCGGCGTCTCGAAGAAGCGGGCGATGAACTGGTCCAGCGTCCACTTCAGGTGCCCCATGTGGATGGCCCGGTCGATGACCAGCCCCTCCATCTGGTGGAACATCGGGGTGTGGGTGGCGTCCGAGTCCGAGCGGTAGGTGCGGCCCGGCACGATCACGCGGATCGGGGGCTCCTGCCCATTGGCGATCCAGGCCGGCAGCTTCTCGTTGAGCCGCTGCATGGTGCGGATCTGCACCGGGCTGGTGTGGGTGCGCAGCACCTTGCGCTCGCCCTTCTCGTCCTCGGGCAGCCAGAAGGTGTCGTGCATCTCGCGCGCCGGATGCTTGGGCGGGAAGTTCAGCGCCGTGAAGTTGTGGAAGTCGTCCTCGATGTCGGGCCCCTCGGCGAGGGCGAAGCCCATGTCGGCGAAGACGGCGATCATCTCGTCCAGCACCTGCATGGTCGGGTGCACGCGGCCCCGGCGCTGGGGCGGCGGCGGCAGCGACAGGTCCACGCGCTCGGACGCCAGCTTGGCGTCGAGCTCGGCGGTCTCCAGCGCGCCCTTCCGGGCGGCGACAGCGGCCGCCACGGCGTCGCGCAGGCCGTTGATCCTGGGGCCTTCGACCTTGCGCTCGTCCGGGGTCATCCGGCCCAGGGTCTTGAGGAGCTCGGACACGGTCCCGGTCTTGCCCAGGGCCTCGACGCGGATGGCCTCCAGGGCGCCGAGGTCGGCGGCCGCGGCGATCCGGCCCTCGAGGTCGGTCTGCAGTTGCGAGATGTCGGTCATCGGTGGTGTCCTAGATGACGTTGTGATGGAGGGAAACCCGCTCCTCCCCTGCGAAGCGGGGGAGGTGGATCGGCGCCGGAGGCGGCGAGACGGAGGGGGCAAACAGGCGGCTCGCACGCCCCCTCCGACCCTTCGGGCCACCTCCCCCGCTTCGCAGGGGAGGAGCGCTCACGAAAAAGCCCCCCGGCGGTTCGGCCGGAGGGCTCTTCAAGCTCTAGCGGATCGAGACGATCCCAGACCTTAAGCCAGCGCGGCGCGAACCTTGTCGGCGATGGCCTTGAAAGCGGCGGGATCGGCGCCGGCGACGTCGGCAAGAACCTTGCGGTCCATCTCGATCCCGGCCTTCGCAAGGCCGTGGATAAACTGCGAGTAGGTAAAGCCTTCCAGGCGCGCCGCGGCGTTGATGCGCTGGATCCACAGCGAGCGGAAGTTCCGCTTGCGGACCTTGCGGTCGCGGTAGGCGTACTGGCCGGCCTTGTCCACAGCGGCCTTGGCCGTGCGGATGGTGTTCTTGCGGCGCCCGTAGAAGCCCTTGGCTTGCTCGAGGACCTTCTTGTGCTTGGCGTGGGCGACAACGCCCCGTTTCACGCGTGCCATCTGTCAGTGTCCTTCCGCTTAGAGGCCGTAGGGGAGCCAGGACTTGATGATCTTGGCGTCCTGGTCGGACATCACCTTCGTCCCGCGGTTCTGACGGATGTACTTGCCGTTGTGGCTGATGAGGCGGTGGCGCTTGCCGGCGACGCCGGCCTTCAGCTTGCCAGACGCGGTCATCTTGAAGCGCTTTTTCACGCCCGACTTCGTCTTCAGTTTCGGCATTTCACTCGGGGCCCGAAGGCTCCGTCCTCTGGTCGTGTTGATGAACCGCCCTGGCATGCCTTGGGCCAGGCGGCTCCGAAGGGGCGGGCTAGTAGCGGAAAGGGGGTGGAAGCGCAAGGGGAGGGCGCGCCTCTATTCGTCGTCTTCACCGTCCCGCAGCAGCCGGTCTAGCTCATCGGGTGGCAGCCGCTTGACGGCCTGCTGTACGTCGCGATCGTACCTGCGGTCATTGGGGTCACAGCCGCGCTGGGCCTTGCGCGCATACCTCTTCACGCTGCAAGGCAGCCGCCCTTTTCTGCCGTTTCTCCGCCGTCGTCAGCCGCCTCGCCAGAGGCATTCTCCGCAATGGAACCTCATGGTCGATGCGAGCCTGCGGGGTCAGGCGTGTCAAGGACCGCGCGTCCCGCGCGGCCGCGCCGCGGCGACGCTTGCGGCGTCGTCCTTGAGACGCCTGACTCCGCAGGCAAACTGGCAGCCGAGAGTTTCAAGCCTCCCTTTCCCACGAAGCGGGAGCGGGGGGTGGAGAGGGCAAGCCTCATCCGCCGCGTTCAGGGATCAGCAAGCCGATCCGCCCTGCCGGCGTCTTGCCCTTCCCACCGCTCGCTCTTCGGCGAGCGGTCCCCCCTTCCCACTGGCGTGGGAAGGGACGTTCAACGCGGCGGTCCCGCCCGTCGCGCCCGGTCCACGGCCCGCCGCAGCGCATCGTCGTCCAGACCGCCCTGGATCAGGTAGGGCCCGACCAGATACGCCGGCGTGCCCTGGAGCCCGAGGCCGAACGCCTGCAGCTGGTGGCGGCCGATCTGGGCGTCGATGCCGCTGGCGGGGTCGGCGAGGTCCTCGGCCAGCCGCGCCGGGTCGCAGCCGGCCTCCACGGCGATCGCATCGACGCGCTCCGGCGTGAGCGTCCCCCGCGCCGCCATCAGCGCGGCATGGATCTCGTCGTATCGTCCCTGCCGCGCCGCGGCCAGGGCCACACGGGCCGCATGTTCCGAGAGCGGCCCGCGGATCGGCCAGTCCTTCCAGATCACCCGCAGCCGGCCATCCTCGGCCAGCCGCCGGTAGATCGCGCCGTCCGTCCGCTTGCAGATCCCGCACTGGTAGTCGGTGAAGACCACCATCGTGACGTCCGGCCGGGCGGCGCCGCTCGCCGGCGAGCCCGGGTCGAACAGGACGTCGCGCACAACCGGCGTGAGGGTCAGCCGCTCGCCGTCGTCGGTCAGCCAACGCGCCCCGGCGGCGACCGCGCTTCCGAAGCCGAGGGCCAGCCCAAGCCCGATCAGGTCACGACGCGCGAGGGGCAGCGGTCAGTCCCCGCCCTTCTTCTTCGCCGGCACCGGCGTGCCGAAGATGCCCGGCCCCTCGGTGGGCGTGATCCCCTGCGCCTCCTGCAGCCGGGCGCCGGCGAGGATGCCGCGCATGGCGTAGTTGCCCTCGTGGCAGGCGTATTCGTAGACCTGCTCCTTGCGCGCGTTGAGGCTCATCTCGGCCCGCCAGGGCTGGCTGTAGTAGACCGGGTCGTCGACCGTGAATTCGTAGGTGATCTGGCCGGCGGACGTGCGCGTGAGCCGCTCGGTCACCCGGCCCTGCGGCGACAGGAAGATCGGGCCCTTGCGCCCCTGCGCCGGGTGGACGTTGGTCGTCTCGATCACCAGGGTGTCGCCCTCCCACCAGCCGACGGAGTCGCCCAGCCACCTGGGGATCGGCCCGTGGGCGGCCCGCGCCTTCGCGGCGTCCTCGAACAGCGGGATGGTCCGGGCGTCGTGGACCATCTCGACCACGATCACCACGGCGTCCCGGGTCTGCACCAGCTGATAGTTGTTGTTGTAGATGGTGTTCAGCATCCCCGGGCCGCCCGCGCCCGAGAAGCCGATCATGCAGCGCTCCTCGAGCGGCAGGGCCTCGGGATCCTGCCAGAGCTTCTGCCGCCGCGCGGCGCGGTCGGCCTGGGCGAGACGGCGGCCCTCGGCGGTGAAGGGCATCTGGCCGCTGGCGGGCTCGACGATCCAGCTCGTGCGCCATTCGCCCTTCACGTTGGCGAGGCTGCGGCCCGGGTCGATCCAGAAGGTGTTGTAGCCGCGGTCCGAGTTGCCGTCGGCGAGGAGGTCGTCGTCGAGGTCGCTCGCGCCCTCCTCGGCCTCGATCAGCTTCATGAAGGGGTTGGCCTTCACCAGCGCGTCGGCCTCGGGCTTGGACACGACCAGCTTCGGCACGCCGGGGGGCCGGGTGAGCTGGGTCACCGAGGCGTTGGTCCAGACGCCGTTGAGGTCCGGTCGTCCGTCGGCGGTGCGCGGCGGCTTCCACGCCTCGGCCGCCTGCGACGCGGTCGCCATCAGGATCGCCGCCGCGAACATCGCGGATCCCAGTCTCAGCCCCATTCGCGCCTCCCGAGCCGCGGCGCTTGCGCCGCGCCGTCTCCGGGAACCGTAGCACCGCCGGCGGTGGGGGCGCTCGTAAATCGTGCCGAGTCCGCGATCACTCGCTCGCTGAGGGAATTCACTTGGCGAGGTTCGGTGAACGTTGGTTAATGTCCGTGACACACGCCGGGCTGGGGAGTTCCGATGTCCATGTTCAAGCTTGCCGCCGCCGCCGGAGCGGCGCTTCTCTTCGCCGGGGCCGCACAGGCCGCGACCTTCAACGCCCAGAACGGCTTCGGGAGCGGGGGCGGCTTCTCCTCGTGCGACGGCGCCACCACGACCGCCGCCTTCGCCACGGGCACGGCCATCGCGGCCGGGGACTACAACCCGAACGACTGCGTGGGCAACTTCAGCGTCGACATCGACACGGTGGCCCAGACGATCACGCTGACCGGCGTCGAGCACGGCAACTACGAGGAAGGCTTCCTCGAGATCACCGGCATCACCGAGGTGGTCATCACGAGCCTCAGCACTGTGAGCTTCATGGGGTTGTTCGACCCGGACTTCTACGGCTCGCCCTCGAGTTACGGCGCCATTCCGACGCCGCAGCTCTCCTTCACCGGAAGCTCGATCCGGATCCTGTTCTCGGCGTTCGGCGGGTCGCCCAGCCAGTTCACCTACGACGGCGACGGCGGCCAGGCGGTGTTCCGCTACAACGCCACGGGCGGCGTGCCCGAGCCCACGACCTGGGCCCTGATGATCCTGGGCTTCGGCGCGGCGGGTTCGGCGCTCCGCAGCCGCCGGAAGCTCGCGGCCGCCTGAGCCGCGACGTCACCTGACTTGGAAGGGCGGGAGGCGACTCCCGCCCTTTTCGCATGGGTTCAGCGCGCGCTCCGGCCTTCCGAGGCGCGGGCGCCGCCCAGGATGCCGGGCAGCGCGTAGTTCCCCTCGTGGCAGGCGTATTCGTAGATCTGTCCGTCGAGCGCCGTCAGCACCATCTCGGCGCGCCAGGGCCGCGTGTAGTGGACGGGGTCCTCCACGGCGAACTCGTAGGCGATCTCGTTGCCGGCCGTGCGCGTGAGGCGCTCGGTCACGCGGCCCTGTTCCGACAGGAAGATCGGCCCGAAGCGCCCCTGTTCGGGGTGCACGTTGACCGTCTCGATGACGAGGGTTCCCCCCTCCCACCAAGCGGTGGAGTCGCCCATCCACGGGTGCAGGGCCGCGGGACGATGCGCGGCCTGGGCAGTGGCCTTGTCCTTCAGGATCGGGATGGCGCGGACGCCGAAGCCCATCTCCACGATCACCACGAAGGCGTCGCGGGTCAGCAGGAACTGGTAGTTCGAGTTGTAGATGTTGTTGAGCATGCCGGGCCCGCCCGAACCGCGCGAGCCGATCAGGCAGCGGTCGTTGGGCGCCAGCTCCTCGGGGCCGGCGGGATCCATCCGGTTGCTCATGGCGGCGGCTTCGCGGCGACGCTGCTGGCCCAGCGGCGTGAGCGGCAGGCGCCCGTCCTCCGGCTCGACGATCCAGGACGTTCGGTACTCGCCGCGCACCCTGGCGAACGAGTCGCCGTTGTCGAGGAAGATGGCGTCGTGGCCGGTGGCGCCGCCGGGGGCCGGCGGGCCGGCCTCGGGGTCGATCGGCCCGCGATCCAGCTTCATCCGCAGGATGGGGTCGTTGGCCGCCAGGGCCTTGGCCTGAGCCTCGGGCAGGGTGAGATCCTTCAGGCTGGGCGGACGCTCCAGCTTGGTGAGCGAGACGTTCGACCAGTTCCCCGAAAGGTCGGGCCGTCCGTCCGCCGTCTTCGGGACCGGCTGGGCCAGCGTTGGGGCGGCGGCGAGGGCGGCGCAGAGCGCAGTGGCGGCGAAGAGCTTCATCGAACGCGAGCTTAATCGCCCCGGGCGGCGCACGCATAGCTTTCGCCTTCCGGCGGAGGCGGCGGCCGTCGGCGCGACGGTGCGGCGGCTCATTCCCGGTCCTCCATCTCTTCCCGCGACAGCGGCCGGAAGTCGCGGCGGGGATGCTCGCGGCCGCGCTTCACGACCAGTTCCAGGCTCTTCAGGTTGGCGACGTCGGCGGTCGGATCGCGCGACAGCACGATCAGGTTCGCGAGCTTGCCCGGGGCGATCGAGCCCATGTCCGCCTCCTGGCCGGCCGCGCGGGCGCCGTTCAGCGTGGCGACCCGGATCACCTGCGCCGCCGGCATGCCCAGCGCCTGCAGCGCCGCAAGCTCGTGGAACAGCGTGGGCCACGGGTCGTCCCAGGGCGCGACCCAGTCCGTTCCGGCGCTGATCTCGACGCCCGCCTTCCAGGCCTGCCGGGTGAGCGCGGCGGACAGCTCGCCGGCGCACAGCGGCCGGCGCGCGCCGGGCGACTTCGCGGCCTCGGCCGAGAGGCGGCCGTAGAGGCCTGCCGTCGCGTCCAGCAGGATGCCGTCGGCCGCCATCCGGCCGACCACGCGGGCGACGGCGGCGTTGTCGCCGGCCAGGAACGGGGCGGGGTCGATGGGCTGGCGCGCCTGATAGGTCGCGGGCGTGCCGGCGGCCTCGTGAGCCAGGGAGCAGGCGTGGCTCATCACGTGCGGCCCGGCTGCGGCCACCTCGCCCGGGGACGTGGGATAGACCGCCGTGTGCGCCCACACCTTCAGGCCCTGGCGACGGGCCTCGGCCGCGATCCTCGCCACCAGGTCCGGCGGCAGGTTCGCGTAGATCTTGATCGCGGTGGCGCCCGTGCCGCGGGCCAGCGTCATCGCCTCCCGCAGGTCGGTGGACGCGTCGACCGCCTGCATCCACGGCGCGCTCCCGGGCGTGTAGCCCAGCGACACGGCGCGCGTGCGGGGATCGTCGAAGAACGACCGGCCGGCCACGAGGGCGGCGTAGTAGATGTCGGGGGCGGGGATCTCGCCGTTGCGGCTGGCGCGCGCCAGTTCGGCGACGCTGCGCAGGTCGTCGGCCATGTCGCGCACGGCGGTCACGCCGCCGTAGAGGTCGCGGCGCAGGCTGCCTTCCGCCTGCCGCCGGTTGGGCGGGGTCGCCAGATGCTCGTGGCTGTCGATCAGGCCCGGCGCCATGAACTTGCCGGCCAGGTCCACCACGCGGGCGCCGGGCGGCGGCGCCTCGCCGTCGGGCGCGACACGGACGATACGCTCGCCTTCCACCAGCACCGACATGTGGGGCCTCGCCGGGCCCCCCGCGCCGTCGATCAGCGTGGCGTCGCGGTAGAGCACCGGCGCAGCCAGGGCGGGCGCGGCGAACGCGGCGGCCGCCAGCAGGATAAGTCGTCTGATCACGCGGGTCCCCGACCGGCTACGCGGAAGCGATGCGAGCCGCCGCCCGCGGCCGTGTCAAGAACCGGCCGCGTCAGGAGCGCGGCGGTCCGGCGGGGCCGCCCAGGCGGGGCGGCGCATCGGTGAACGTCCGCGGCTCGGGCCGGGGCTGCGCGTCGCCGCGGGCGAGCCGCCGGAACGCGTCGCGCAGCTGTGGCGGCGTCTCCGCGCCCCAGACCAGCCCGACCGCGTGCAGCAGCCGCACGTTGCTCGCCGCCTCCAGCGCGACGCAGTCCCAGAGGGTCGCGTCTGCGGTCGTGACGTCGCGTACCACGCTGGCCGTGATCTCGGTCACCATCCCCGGATGCTCGGCGGTGCGCGCGACGACGAAGGCGATCTCGAGCGCTCGCGCCGGGTCGTTGGCGACGATGTCGATGAGCGCCAGGTGCAGCTGCTCGATCTCGATGCGCAGGCGCCGCGGGATCCGGTCGGTCTCGGCGTGCGAGCGCCCGTCGATCCACCAGGCTTCCATCCACGCCGCGGCGATGTCGGCGTCGCTCCGGCTCAGCCACTCCAGCCACGGTTGTTTACGTTTCATAAACCTGGAGGGTCAGGCCGAGACCCTAACGAGACCTTGAAAAACGACGTTAATTTCAGGTGTCGGCCGCGAAACGTAACGCCGGCGCGCGAACGCCGGTCGGTTGTCGCGGAGCGTCGCCTTCTCCGGTCAGTCGTCGGTGAGCTGCCGCCATCCGATCGCCCGCACGGCCTGCGGGCCCAGCGCTCCGGCCAGCGGGGGGCGGACGAACAGGCCGGCGAAGGCGGCGTCGCGGATGTTCAGCCCGCCCGCATACGCGCCGAACGCCGGCAGGATCACCCGCTCGCCGTCGGTCACGAAGCAACGCCGGCGGATCACGCCGCGCGGGGCGCGCACCTTGGCCGCCGGATGCAGGTGGCCCGCCACTTCGCCCGGCTGGGCGCCCGCCTGGGGCTCGTGCCGGAAGCGCAGGCCGCAGAGGTCGAGTTCGTCGGCCGCCTCGCCGGGGAGCGCCTTCGGGCCGTCGGCGTCGTGATTGCCGATCACCCACACCAGCGTGCGGCCGACGGCGAGGGTCCGCAGGCGGGCGGCGTCGTCCTCGGCCAGCCGCGCCTCGGCCCGGCGGTCGTGGAAGGTGTCGCCCAGGAGCACCACGACCTGCGGCGACAGCGCCGCCGTCTCCGCCTCCAGGCGCCGCAGGGTCTCGCGGGTGTCGTAGGGCGGCAGCATCTGGCCGCGGGCCGCGTAGCTGGAGCCCTTCTCCAGGTGCAGGTCGGCCACCACCAGCGCGCGCTCGGCCTCCACCCACAGCGCCCCGGACGGCCGCATCGTCACCTCGGCGCTCCGCACCCGCGTCCGCAGCCCGCCGCAGGGGCTGCCGGCGAAGGCGTAGGAGAAGGTCACGCTGACGTCGTTCACTGGGTGGCCTCGGCGATCAGTTCGGCTTCCGCCTCGGCCAGGATCATCTCGCCGGCCCCGCCGGGCGAACGCTCCTTGCCGATCTCGAGCAGGATCGGCACGGAGAAGGGCGAAAGGTGGTCCAGGGGCGCGTGGCGAATCCGGCCCTTGATGCGCGCCAGCATGTCCGAGAGACGCGCCACGTCGATGAGGCCGCTCGCCGCATCGGCGCGGGCGCAGCGCAGCAGCAGATGGTCGGGCTCGTGCCGGCGCAGCACGTCGTAGATCAGGTCGGTCGAGAAGGTGATCTGCCGCCCCGTCTTCTGCTGCTCGCCCGTGAAGCGCTTCTCGACCAGACCCGCGATGATCGCGCAGCTCTTGAAGGCGCGCTTCATCATGAAGCTCTCCGCGAGCCACGACTCGAGGTCGTCGCCCAGCATGTCCTGGGCGAACAGCTCGTCGAAGTCGAGACCGGACATCGGGTTCAGGGCCCAGACCGCCAGCGCATAGTCGTTGCAGACGAAGCCCAGGGGCCCCACGCCCAACCGTTCCAGCCGGCGCGTGAGCAGCATCGCCAGGGTGGTGTGCGCCAGGCGGCCCTCGAAGGGGTAGCAGACGAGGAACTGGCGCTTGCGGTGCGGGAAGGTCTCCAGCAGCAGCTCGTCCTCGCCCACGATCAGCGACTTGTCCTTCTGCACCTCGAGCCACTCGCGCACGTCCGCCGGGAGCACCGTCCAGTGCGCCTCAACGAACATCAGCTGGCGCACGCGCTTGGCGAGATAGGTGGAGAGCGCGAACTTCGAGCCGCCCCACGAGGGCATCTTGGCGTCGCGATCCGGCGCGGGGCGGACGAGAACGTCCAGGTTGGTGACGCCGACGAGCGCCCAGACCTGGCCTGCGAACACGAAGGTGTCGCCGGGGTCCAGCATCTCGAGCATGCCTTCCTCGACCTCGCCCACCTTGCGGCCGCCCTTGCCGCCGCGGGTGGCGATGCGCACCGAGAGCATCGCGGGGCTCACGATCGCCCCCACGTTCAGCCTGTGCCGCTGCGCCACGTTCAGGTCCCTCACCTTCCAGCGCCCGTCGGGTAACCGCACGATGCGTCGGAAACGGTCGTAGGTCTTGAGCGCGTAGCCGCCGGTGGAGACGAAATCGACGACCTGCTCGAAGTCCTCCCACGGCAGGTCGCGGTAGGGGCCGGCGGAGCGGACCTCGTCGTACAGCTCCAGCATGTCGAACGGCTCGGAGACCGCGCAGCCCATCACGTGCTGGGCCAGCACGTCCAGGGCGCCCACGCGCGGCGGATCGCCGTCCAGCCGGTTTTCGGCGATGGCCTCCCGGGCCGCCTGGCACTCCAGCATCTCGAACCGGTTGGCGGGCACGAAGAGCGCGTGGCTGGGCTCGTCCAGCCGGTGGTTCGCTCGGCCGATCCGCTGGACCATGCGCGAGGCGCCCTTGGGGCTGGCGAGCTGGATGACGAGGTCCACGTCGCCCCAGTCGATCCCGAGGTCGAGGGTCGAAGTGCAGACCACCGCCCGCAGTTCGCCGCGGGCCATCGCGGCCTCGACCTTGCGCCGCTGCTCGGCCGCCAGGCTGCCGTGGTGCAGGGCGATCGGCAGCGCGTCCTCGTTCAGCTTCCACAGCTCCTGGAAGGCGAACTCGGCCTGGAAGCGCGTGTTGACGAACACCAGGGCGGTGCGGGCGCGGCGGATCTGCTCGTAGACCTCGGCCATGGCGTGCTGGGCGGTATGGCCGCTCCACGGCACGCGGCCCTCGCTGAGCAGGACGTCCACGACCGGCTCGGCCCCCGGCGGCCCGCGGACGAGCGTTATGGCCTCGGCGCCGGCGCCCGGCGCCGCACGATGCGAAGCCATCCAGGCCTTGATCACCTCGGGGTCGTCGATGGTGGCCGAGAGGCCCACGCGGCGCATGTTCGGGGCGAGCGCCTGCAGCCGGGCGAGGTCCAGGGCCAGGAGGTCCCCGCGCTTCGACGAATGGAGCGTATGGATCTCGTCGAGGATCACGCAGCGCAGGTCCTCGAAGTAGAGCCGCGCGCCTTCCCAGGCGCACAGCAGCGCCAGCTGCTCGGGCGTGGTGAGCAGGATGTCCGGCGGCTTCACGCGCTGGCGCTGCCGACGGGAGAGGCCGGTGTCCCCGGTCCGGCTCTCGGCCGTCACCGGCAGGCCCATCTCCAGGATCGGCGCGCCGAGGTTCCGCTCGACGTCCACCGCGAGCGCCTTGAGGGGCGAGATGTAGAGCGTGTGCAGGCCGCGCGGCGCGTTCGCCGGGGGCCGCTCGGCGAGTTCGATCAGGCTGGGCAGGAAGCCCGCCAGCGTCTTGCCCCCGCCCGTAGGCGCGATCAGCAGGGCGTCGCGCCCGCCGCGGCCCTGGGCCACCATCTCGAGCTGGTGCGCGCGCGGGCTCCAGCCGCGGCGGGCGAACCAGTCGGCGAAGCGCGGCGGCAGGAGGTCGGCGGTGGGACCGGAGGCGTCGGCCATCGCGCCGCTATAGCACGTTCCCGTTCCGTTTCATCCGCCCGCGCATCTCCGGTTTCGCCGGGACGCCGGGCGGGGTAAGGCTGCTCGGATGCGTGTCGCCGTCATTACCCCCTACTTCAAGGAATCCGTGGAACAGCTGCGGGGCTGCCACGAGAGCGTGGCGGCGCAGACCCACCCGGACGTGACCCACATCATGGTCGCCGACGGCCACCCGAACTCCGAGATCGACGCCTGGCCGGTCCGCCACTTCCCGCTGCCCTGGAACCACGGGGACTTCGGCGACACCCCGCGCGCCGTGGCCGCCATGAGCGCCTGCAGCCAGGGCTACGACGCCATCACCTTCCTCGACGCGGACAACTGGTACGAGCCCGACCACATCGAGACCCTGATCCGCCGCCAGCAGGAGACGGGGGCGCACATCGTCACGGCCACCCGCAACCTGATCCGCCCGGACGGCAGCGTCATGGCGGTGTGCAAGCAGTCGAACGGGGCCGATTTCTGCGACATGAACTGCTTCTTCATCACGCGCGCCGCCTTCGCGGCCATCGGCGCGTGGGCGTTCAAGGACCCGCGGGCCTCGATCGTGGACGACTATGTGCTCTGGGCGATCATCAAGAACTCGAACGCCGTGCTGGCGCATGTGTCGAAGCCGACGGTCAACTACCGGACCATGTGGGCGATGACCTATATCGAGCACGGCGAGACGCCGCCGCCGGGTTCGCGCTGCATGCTGCGTTCGCCCGACGAGCCTTACCCCAAGCTGTTCGATTACTGGGAAGCCAAGCGCCTGCACGAGGCCGGCCAACCCATCACCTGACGCCGTCGCGCCCGAGCCGAATGGTCCACATGAGACTTGGACTGGCCCTTTTCGCGGTGCTCGCCACCGCCGCCTGCTCGAAGCCCAGCGAGGGCGCCGCGCCGCCGGCGCCCGCGGCCGTCGAACGGTTTCCGGACGGCTTCCCGAAGCCGGACCGGCCCGTGGCGGGCATCGTCGCCCCGGCCTGGTCGTCCGGCCCCGACCGCGACGCCGCCGACGAGTCGGGCCAGCTGATCCGGGCGCTGGGCATCAAGCGCGGCATGACGGTGGCCGATATCGGGGCCGGGTCCGGATACCACACCCTTCGCCTGTCGCCGGCGGTCGGCCCCGAGGGGATCGTCTATGCCGAGGACATCGTGGAGTCCTACATCTCGGGCCTGCGCCGCGAGGCCGAGCGCCGGGGCCTGAAGAACGTCAGGATCATCGTGGGGAAGGGCGACGACCCCAGCCTTCCGCCGCGCTCGATCGACCGAGCCGTCCTCGTCCACATGTACCACGAGATCGAGAGCCCCTACGCCCTGCTGTGGAACCTGGCCGCGCAGATGAAGCCCGGCGGCCGGGTGGGCGTGATCGACCTCGACCGGCCCACACAGAGCCACGGCACGCCCCCGCGCCTGCTGCGCTGCGAGTTCGAGGCGGTGGGCTACCGGCAGCTGGGCCGCCGCGTGATGGACGGCGGCGTCGGCTACATCGCCATCTTCGAGGCCCCCGACGAACGGCCCAAGCCCGCCGACATCATGCCCTGCCGCGCCCCGCGCTGACGGGCGCGCCGCCCGCCCCGCGCCAGGGGAGAGCCAGGGGGCCAGCGGCGGGAATGTGTCGCCGGGACTTGCGCTTCGGCCTAAGCTGGGTTGCTCTTTCCGCCCGCCCAACCGCGAGTCCCGCGCCCCGTGCTCGACAGCCCTGCCGTCCTGCCTCCGCCGAACGAGCCGGTGAGCGCCACGCTCCACTACGGGGGCGTCGACCAGCCGCCGCAAGCCCTGCGCGACCTGCTGCTCGAACGCGTGCGGGCCGCGCCGGCGGGCAGCGAGATCACCTGGGCGACCTACTACTTCCGCGATCCGGAACTGGCCGACGCCCTCATCGCGGCCAAGGCGCGCGGCGTCCGCGTCCGGCTGGTGCTCGAGGGCAACCCTCGCCGCGCGTCGGTCAACCGGCCTGCGATCGAGCATCTGAAGGCGGGTCTGGGGGACGGCCTGCGCCTGCACCGGTCGTGGCTTCCCGGGCAGCACCTGCACGCCAAGATCTACACCTTCTCGGGGGGTCCCGAGCCGGCCGCCTTCATCGGCTCCTACAATCCGTCCGGGGGCCTCGACGATCCCAAGCTCCTGAAGGACATCGGCGACCAGGACCGGGGCGAGAACCTGCTGGTGGACTTCCGCGACCCGGAGGCCGTCGACGCCCTGCGCGCCCAGGCGCGGCGGATCTGGGAAGGCCGCGCCTTCTTCCGCTTCGGCAAGCGCGCGAACAAGGCCAAGCGGATCGGCGACGACATCGCCTTCTACTTCTACCCGCGCCTGCGTCCCGACGTGGTGGAGCGGCGGATCGCCCGCCTGGGTCCGGGCGACGAGGTCCGCGCGGCGGTCTCGCACATGGACAAGGGGCCGGTCGCCGCCCGCCTGATGGCGGCCGCCCAGCGTGGCGCCCGGGTGGAGCTCGTCGTCCACGACACCCGCCGCCGCGTGCCGCGCGACGTGGTGGCCGAGCTGCGCCGCTCGGGCGTGGAGGTGATGCGCTTCTGCGATCCCGAAGGGCTGCCGATGCACGCCAAGTTCGTGATCGTCGACCACGAGGACCGCCGCACCGCCTGGTTCGGGAGCCTGAACTACAACTTCGGCTCGCGGATGATGAACCAGGAGATCCTCGCGCGGAGCGCCGAGCCGCAGCTGGTCTCGGCGTTCGACGCCCGTTTCCAGCGCCTGGCCGACGAGGCCGCCGGCCGCACCTGCGCCGCCGACCCCGGCCGCGTCGCCTCCACCGCCGGCAGCAGCGTCGCGACCCAGCCCTGACCGGCGCCGCCGCTTGACGCTGCGTGACGGCTTACGCCGGCCCGCATCCGGCGTAGGCTGGGCAAAACGCGTTTCGAGGACAGCGTCATGAAGGATTTCGCCGGCAAGTTCGCGGTGGTCACGGGCGGCGGCACGGGGATGGGCCGCGAGCTGGCCCGCCAGCTGATCGCCGAAGGCTGCAGCGTCGCCATGTGCGACGTCTCGGACGCCAACATGGCCGAGACGATCCGCCTCTGCCAGGCGGACGGGATCCCGCAGGGCGCCAGAATCACGGCGCACCACGCCGACGTGGCCAGCGAGGAGGACCTGCGCCGCTTCCGCGACGAGGCCGCGGCGGCGCACGAGGCCGAACGGCTGCACCTGCTCTTCAACAACGCCGGCATCGGCGGCGGCGGCTCGATGGTGAAGCCCGAGGAGCGGGAGGCCTGGGAGCGGACGTTCAATGTCTGCTGGTACGGCGTCTACTACGGCTGCCGCACCTTCATGCCGATGCTGCTGGCGGCGGACGAAGCCCACATCGTCAACACCGCCTCGGTGAACGGTTTCTGGGCCAGCCTCGGCCCCGGCGTCTCGCACTCGGCCTATGCCGCGGCGAAGTTCGCCGTGAAGGGCTTCACCGAGGCGCTGATCACCGACCTCCGGGTCAACGCCCCGCACATCAAGTGCTCGGTGGTGATGCCCGGCCACATCGGCACCGACATCGCCGGCAACTCGCGCAAGGTGTTCCGCGGCGACTGGAGCGACGAGCTGACCCCGGCCGAGCTCGCTTCGGCGCGCGAGCGGATGGCGCGGATGGGCATGGACCCCTCGCAGGTGCCGGACGCCGCGATCCAGGCGATGATGGCCGAGCAGGCGCGCCGCTTCCGCGAGGATGCGCCGACGACGGCGGCCCAGGCGGCCACCATCATCCTCGATGGCGTGAAGGCCGAGCGCTGGCGCATCCTGGTGGGCGAGGACGCGATCATCATGGACCGGATGGTGCGCGAGACGCCCGAGGAAGCCTACGAGGTCAGCTTCTACGAGCGCATGGCCAAGGCCGTGGGCTGGCAGCTGGGCGGCCTGGGCCGCGCGGCCCCGCAGACGCAGGACGCCTGAGAACCGCCACATCGGCAGGAGAGCCTGACGCCATGTGCCGCAACATCAAGACCCTCTTCAACTTCGACCCGCCCGCCACCGACGAGGAGGTCCGGGCCGCCGCCCTGCAGTTCGTGCGCAAGCTCTCGGGCTTCAACACGCCATCGAAGGCCAACAAGGCGGCGTTCGACCGGGCCGTGGCCGAGGTGACCCACATCGCCCAGCACCTGTTGGCCGACCTGGAAACCCAGGCGCCGCCCCGCGACCGCGAAACCGAGGCCGCCAAGGCGCGGGCGCGCAACGCGGCGCGGTTCGCCAAGGCGTAGGTCTGCAGGCGCGCGCCCGCTCACAGCCCAAGGGATCCTCCGCGCAAGCCGGGGATGACGGCGGAGCGTGTCGTTGGGACAGGGCCTCATGCCCTCGCGTCAGTCTTGCGGTCCGGGCCGGGCCACGCATGATGCGGCGCGCGCAAGGAGGCCCTGATGCCCGAATTCGATCTGGTGATCCGCGGCGGGACCGTCTTCGACGGGACGGGCGGACCGGGCGTCGTCGCCGACGTGGCGATCGCGGGCGATCGCGTCGTGCAGGTGGGCCGCGTCGCGGGCCGTGGCCGCGAGGAGATCGACGCCGCCGGGATGCTGGTCACCCCGGGCTGGGTCGACATCCACACGCACTACGACGGCCAGGTCACCTGGGATTCCCGGATGACGCCGTCCTCGACGCTGGGCGCCACGACCGTGGTGGTCGGCAACTGCGGCGTCGGCTTCGCGCCCGTCCGTAAGGGTGACGAGGACACCCTGATCCGCCTGATGGAGGGGGTGGAGGACATCCCCGGCGCGGCCCTGCACGAGGGCCTGTCGTGGCGCTGGGAAAGCTTCGCCGAGTACATGGACGCCGTGGAGGCCTTGCCGCACGACATCGACGTGGCGGTCCAGGTGCCGCACGGGGCGCTGCGCGTGTACGTCATGGGCGAGCGCGGCGCGAACCGCGAGCCGGCGACCCCGGACGAGAACCAGCGGATGCGCGAGCTGACCGCCGAGGCGATCCGCGCCGGCGCGCTGGGCTTCTCCACGACGCGCACCATGGTCCACCGCACGGCCGACGGCGACCTGACCCCCACCATCGGCGCGGCGCGGGCCGAGATGGAGGCGATCGCCCAGGGCCTCGCCGACGCCGGTTCGGGCGTGCTGCAGTGGGTGAGCGACTTCGCCGACATCGACCAGGAGTTCCAGCTCATCCGCGACCTCACGAAGATCGCCGGGCAGCCGCTGAGCTTCTCGCTGGTCCAGGCCGACGTGGTCCCCGACCGCTGGCGCGAGCTGATGGCCCGCATGGACGACGCCGTCGAGGCGGGCTACCCGATCAAGGCCCAGGTGGCGGGCCGGCCGGTGGGCCTGATGCTGGGCCTGCAGGGCTCGGCGCACCCCTTCATCAGCCGCCCCTCCTACGCCGAGATCGCCGACCTGCCGCTGGCGGAGAAGGTGGCCCGGATGAAGGACCCCGCGTTCCGCGCGCGGCTGATCGCCGAGGCCCCGGCCAAGGGGCACCCCTTCATCAACTCGCTCGCGGGCGCCCACCACAAGATGTACGCCATCGAGGGGGACCATCTCGACTACGAGCCGCATCCGTCCACCAGCCTGGGCGCCAGGGCGAAGGCGCTCGGGATCAACCCGGACGAGCTGGTCTACGACGCGCTGATCGCCGACGAGGGCCGGGCGTTCCTGTTCTTCCCGATGCACAACTACGTCGAGGGCAGCCTGGACAACGTGCACGCGATGCTGACCAACCCGAACTGCCTGTCGGGCCTGTCGGACGGCGGGGCGCACGTGGGCGCGATCTGCGACGTCAGCCTGCCCACCTTCATGCTCACCCACTGGTGCCGCGACCGGACCCGCGGGCCGAAGCTGGACCTCGCCCGCACCATCCGCGGCCAGACGCTGGACACGGCCGAAGCCGTGGGGCTGAACGACCGCGGGGTGATCGCGCCGGGCTACCTGGCCGACCTGAACGTGATCGACTTCGACCGCCTGCGGCTGAAGGTCCCCTACATGGTCTACGACCTGCCCACCGGCGCGCGCCGGCTGATGCAGGACGCCGAGGGCTATCGGGCCACCATCAAGTCCGGCCAGGTCATCTACCGCGACGGCGCCCCCCAGGGCCCGCTCCCCGGCCGCCTGATCCGGGGCCGCCAGCCGGCGCCGCTGCGCCAGGCGGCGGAGTAGGGAAGGCTACGGGGCGCCGCCCGTCTTCGCGCCGCCCGTCTTCGGTTCGCCGGGACCCGCCGCCGCGGCCTTGCGGGCTTCCTCTTCCTGGTAGCGGGCGCCGGCGAGGATGCCGGGGAGGGCGTAGTTGCCCTCGTGGCAGGCGTATTCGAAGACCCGGCCGTTCAGGGTGTAGAACTCGTACTCGCCGCCCCACGGCTTGTCCCACACGCCCGGGTCCTCGGCCTGGAACTGGTAGCGCAGCCGGCGCGGCCCGACGCGGGTGAACCGCTCGGTGACCTTCAGGTTCTCCCAGGCGCCGTTGTAGGCCTGGTTGGGCAGGAAGTTGGTGGTCTGCACCACCAGGGTGTCGCCCTCCCACCAGCCGATCGAGTCGCCCAGATAGGTGCGGATCCCGTCGGTCCGGTGCTTGCCGCCGATCCGGATGATCCGGGTGTCGTGGATCATCTCGACGTTGATCACCAGCGTGTCCGCCGTCTGCAGGAACTGGTAGTTGTTGTTGTAGAAGCCGTTGGGCAGCATCGGGGGACCGGCGTTGCGCCCGAACCCCATGATGCAGCGCTCTCCCAGCGAGCGGGTCTCGTAGCTGTCGAAGGCGCCCATGCCGGGCCGACGCGGCATCGGCGCCGCGCCCCCCTTGCGCTTGGGAACCTGGCCGTCGGGCGTGGTCAAGAGGCTGGTGCGCGGCTCTCCGCCGACGCGCATCACCGAGCTGCCGGGATCCAGCCAGCCGCGGTTGTAGCCGCCCGTGTCGCCGCCGGCCGCGGCGTATTCCGGCTTCACGTTCGTGACCTTGGCCCGGTGCTCGGCGTCGGCGTTGGGGTCGGTCGAGGCGTTGCCCTCCTCGACCTCGAGCTCGGCGGCGGCCTCCATGGCCTTCACCTCCTCCGGCGTCAGGACGGCCCGGGTCCCGAACTTCGCCGGGCGGACGACCGGGGTGAGGGTGGCGTTGCTCCAGTTCCCCGACAGGTCGGGCTGGCCGAAGGCGTTGCGGGGCGCCTTCCAGACGGCAGCCTTCGCGGCCGGGGCGTCAGCGGCGTATGCCGCGGTGGAGAGCGCCAGCGGGGCGGCGCAGGTGATCAGGGCAAGGGCGAGCCGGGCGGCGCGGTGCATGGGTTCCTCCTTCGCGGAGCGTCCCACGTCTGGCCGGCGGGATCGACCGCAAGGGGCCCATGGTCTCGCACACGTGGCGGCCTGTCGAGAGGAGGCGCGCGCCCGATCGCAGGCCGAGGGGCGCCCCAAAACAGCACCCTACAATCGGGTATGGAGCCCTTGCCCCCCGTCGCCGCAACATCACAGGCGGTGACGCCGCCGAAGAGGCCGGCTTCACCCAAATCCTGCGCGCGCCGTCATCGAACGGACGCCGCACCTGTGATGTGGGGTTGCTTCGATGAAGATGGGACGTCTGACATTCTGCAAGGCCATGGCCGTGGGGACCGCGGCCGCCCTGGCGACGGCGGGCGCGGCCCAGGCCGTGACGGTGGTGGGGGCCAAGAGCATCACCGTGAAGAACGCCCTGCCGGACTACCTGCAGGTGGCCGAGCTGCTCGCGTTCGACTTCGGCGGCCAGAACGTGGCCCTCGCCTCGAACGGCGGGGTCGCCACCGCGCTCAGCCGCTATCCGATCGGCGAGGCGCCCGAGGGCGGGCCGGGCGAGGCGAACGACGGCGTCTATCCGGCGGATTTCGACTACAGCGCCACGCCGGTCGTGCCCGGGGTCTACCATTCGGCGGGGGCCGGCCCGAGCGAGTTCCTGACGATCACCTTCTCGGCGGCGACGACGCTGGCGAGCGTGGCGATCTACGGGCGTGGCGACTGCTGCGAGACCCGCGACCTGTACGACGTCACGATCCATGGCGCCGCCGGGGAGGTGCTGTTCACGGGCCGCCTCGACGCCAGGACCACGGGATACGACAGCGTGAGCTTCGACCGCCCCGTGGCGGGCGTTCCCGAGCCCGCGGCCTGGACGATGATGATCCTGGGTTTCGGCGGCGCGGGCGTGCTTCTGCGACGTCGGCCCGGCGCGGGCAGGCTGCTCCCGGCCTGACCCGCGGCGCTGCACGCGGGCGCCGCCGGGGGGTGGACGTCCGCGTGCGGCGCCACGATGCGAAGTTCGCGTGACACGACGCGCCTTTTCGGGTGGCCTTGCTGAGGCAATCCAACGAGGTCGCGATGAAGAAGGGATACAAGCAGCTCCTGGCCGAGGCGGACGCCGAGGTTCTGGCGCTGGACGTCAGCGCGGCGCGCGACCTGCACGGCCGCGAGGACGTGGTGTTCGTCGACCTGCGCGACCCCCGCGAGCGCGAGCGGGAAGGCGTCATCCCGGGCGCGTTCTCCTGCCCAAGGGGCATGCTGGAGTTCTGGGTCGATCCGGAGAGCCCCTACGCGAAGCCTGTCTTCGCCGAGCCCAAGCGTTTCCTGTTCTTCTGCGCCGGCGGCTGGCGCTCGGCCCTGGCCGCCAAGACCGTGCAGGACATGGGCCTCGAGAACGTCTGCCACCTGGCCGGCGGCTTCACCGCCTGGCGGAAGGACGGGGCCCCGGTCGAGGCGCTGGCCCCCAAGGCGTCGGGCCCGGCGCAGGGCTGACCCCTCGGGCCGCCTCAGCCGCCTGTCAGGCGAAGAGCTGCGGCGCGCCCGCCAGGACGCCTACGAAGATGAGGTTCCAGCACAGGATCCGCGCCACGATCCGGCGGGTGTTGGGCGAGGGCCTGTGGTCGCGCGTGGCCAGCACCCGGAACTCGCCCTCGATGGCGTCGGCGGCGGGGTCGGTCACGGTTCGGGTCCTTCTGGCGGCAGGGTGTGGTCGAGCTATGCTGCCGCCCGACGCCGTCCGCCAGTGAACCTTTGGACAGGATCGAAGCGCCTAGTTCCGCCTGGGGATCACCACGGGCATCGTCTCGTAGCCCTTCACGAAGGTCGAGAAGCTGCGCTTCGGCTCGGCCACCAGTTCGACGGTGGGGAAGCGCTTGAGGATCTCTTCCCAGATGATGGTGAGCTGCAGCTCGGCGAGGCGATTGCCCACGCAGCGGTGGATGCCGAAGCCGAACGAGATGTGCTGGCGGGGCCGTTCGCGGTCGATGATGTAGGCGTTCGGGTTCTCGATCACCTCGTCGTCGCGATTGCCGCTGACGTACCACATGACGACCTTGTCGCCGGCCTTGATGCGCTTGCCCTGGAAGTCCACGTCCTCGACGGCGGTGCGGCGCATGTGGGCCAGCGGGGTCTGCCAGCGGATGGTCTCGGACACCATCGAGGGGATCAGGTCGGGGTTGGCCCGCAGCTTGGCGTACTGGTCGGGGTTCTTGTTCAGCGCGTAGATCGAGCCCGAGATGGTGTTGCGGGTGGTGTCGTTGCCGCCCACCGTCAGCAGGACCACGTTCCCGAAGTACTCGCGCGGCTCCATGTTCCGGGTCGCCGGGTGGTGGGCCAGCATCGAGATCAGGTCGCCGTGCGGCGGGGCGTTCACCTTCTCGTTCCACAGCCCCGTGAAGTAGGCGTGGTACTCGGAGAAGATCGCCATCTTCTGCTCGAGGGACTCGACCAGGCCGCCCGGCCGCGGCGCGGCGGTCACCACGTCGGACCAGTAGGTGATCTTGCGGCGATCGGCCTGCGGCGCGTCGAACAGCGTCGCCAGCGTCATCGCCGTCAGTTCCTTGGAGACGAGGTCGACCCAGTCGAACTCCTCGCCGATCGGCAGGCCGTCGAGGATCTGACCCGCGCGCTCGCGGATCTGCGGCGCCATGGCGGCCAGCGCCGGCGGCGCCACCGCGGGGCTCACGGCCTTGCGCTGGATGTCGTGCTTGGGCGGATCCATGGCGATGAACATCGGCAGCGGGTCCATGTTCTGCTGGCCGCCGGCGATGGTGATGCCGCCCTTCATGAAGTCGGACGAGAAGCGATGGTGATCGGTGTCGATCGCCATGATGTCGTTGTACTTGGTGATCGACCAGTAGGGCCCGAACTCGTGCTCCTCGCAGTAGTGCACGGGGTCCTCGGCGCGCAGGCGCTCGAAGTAGGGCCAGTGGGCGTCGGCCTCGAACAGCTCGGGCTGGGCCGGGTTCAGCTTCGCGAGGGGCAGCGCGTAGGCTTCTTCCCGCGCGGCCGCGATGTTCGTCAGGTTGCCGTCCGCCATTGCTGCTCCTCCGTCGAAGGGCCGACAGTGAACAGCGCCAAACAGCGTTTGAACAGTGTCAAGTTGACGGCGCCGTCACCGAAAGCGCAGTTCAGTCCGCGGCGTCGGCCGTATGGAAGCGGTGGTCGCGGTCGGTCACCTGCAGGGCGTACATCAGACCGATCCAGCCGCCCTTGATCCGCGGCAGCGTCAGCAGGGTGACGACGGCCAGCGACCCCAGGATGATCGGCAGCGACACCAGGGGCGAGGTTTCCCACACGATGGGGAAGAACAGCAGCGGGGCCACGATCAGGTGCCCGATGAGCAGGATGGTCAGATACGCGGGCCCATCATCCGCGGGATATCGGGCGGTCTCATGCCCGCAGGCGGCGCAGCGCGGCTCGACCTTCAGGTAGCGGCCGAAGAGATTGCCCTTCCCGCACGCCGGGCACCGGTGGCGCAAGCCTCGGCCGATGGAGCGGAACAGGGGATGCGCGATCTCGGTCATGGGCGGGATATGCGCCCTCCGGCGCGCCGGGGAAAGGTCCGTCCGACGATTCGACGCAAGAATTCACGCCGGGGCGAATTCTTTCAGGGATGGCTGCGATGACGCGCGTTCGGGACGATGGCGCCGGTCGCGTCGGCGTCGTTGGCGACGTCGCCCTCTTCGGTGTTCTCGCCGTCTTCGCGCAGGATGTGGGGATCCTCGCCGGCGATCGTCGTGCCGCGCGACGCGCCGATGCCCGGATCGGTCTCGAGGTCGTCCCGGGGCGGGCGGACCTGGCCGGGCGCAGGGTGCTTGGACGTGGACATGGGGCCTCCTTGCCGGGCCTCAACCCGGCGGAGGGCCGGCGGTTCCTACCGCTTGGCGTCTTCCGCGGCGCCGGTCACGGCGCGCCCCGCCGCCTGGGCGTCCTTGCCGAGGCCGGAGACGGTGTTGCAGGCGGAGACCAGCAGGGCGGCGGCCGCAGCGGTGAGCACGATGAGCTTGCGCATGGGGGTCCTCCTCGGGATGGCCTGGAGTCCCCTGCTGCGGGCCCATAGTCAAGCCTGCGGCTGCCGGGCCAGTAGGCCCGCGCGCAGGCCGGACAGGTGCGGAACGGCCCGTCCCTGTTCCGCGGCCGCGCGCGCCGGCGGACAACCCGGCGGGACCGGCGTAGGCTCCGGGAGTGAACCTGCTGCTGGGACAGCTCGCGCTGGCGATCCACGTGGCCGTGATCGCCTTCAACGTGATCGGGCTCGTGGCGATCCCCGCCGGCGCGGCGCTCGGCTGGCGCTTCGTGCGCATCCGGTGGCTGCGCGCGCTGCACCTCGGATCGCTGCTGGTGGTCGCCGCGCAGGCGGTGATGGGCCGCGCGTGCTTCCTCACCGACTGGCAGGATGCGCTCACCGGAGGCGGCGCCGGGGATCCCCTCATCATGAGGTGGGTCAACGGCGTGATCTTCTGGCCGCTGCCGCCGGCGGCGTTTGCGGCGGCGTATGTCGCGGTCCTCGTCTATGTCGCGGCCCTGTGGTGGCTCGTTCCGCCGCAAGGGCGCATACTTCCCGCAACGAGGTTCAACGGGGAGGACTGAGATGGCTCGCACGGACGCACTCATGGCGGCCATGGCGCTCACGATCTGCGCCGGCGCGGCCGGCGCCCAGACCTGGAAGGCGCCGCGCAACGCGCTCGGTCAGCCCGACCTTTCGGGCGTCTGGACGAACGCCTCGGTGACGCAGCTTGAGCGGCCGGCGCAGTTCAAGACCCTGGAGATCACGCCCGAACAGGCCAGGGCGCTCGAGACGAGCTTCGCGGGCTTCCGCGCCGCCGACGCGCGCCCGACGGATCCCGGACAGGGCGCGCCCAAGGCGGGGGAGGATCCCGGCGGCTACAACGCCTTCTGGATCGACCCGGGCACGAAGGTGGGCAACCTCGGCGGCTCGCTGCGCTCGTCGTGGATCGTGGAGCCCGCCGACGGCCGGCTGCCCTACAGCGCCGAGGGGCGGAAGCGGTTCGCCGAGGCGGTCACCGGGATCCGCACCAACTTCGACGGGCCCGAGGGACGCCAGGTGGCCGAGCGCTGCCTGATGGGCTTCGGCTCCACCGCGGGCCCA
>NZ_JAEUMN010000067.1 GCF_016793225.1 Phenylobacterium sp. | reverse complement strand
ACCGCCCAGAACCTGCGCAAACTCGCCAAGCTGATACCGGCCCCGGCTCTCCCGGCGCCCACCTGAGCGGTAACGCCGCCGCTCGCGCTTCAGCAGGCCAACCCCGCCAGCGCCCCGAACGCGGCCTTCTTCAACACAATCCACCCCTTGCGGACGTTCAGGGAGTCCGCTTCAGGGCGCTTCAACCTGTTCCCAGCTTATGCGTGCACGACCTAGCTAGCCCCGCCGCCAGGTCTGCGCCTGGCACACCATCAGGATGCAGCCCTCCACCTTCAGCGTCCCGTTGGCGTTGATGGTGAGCTTGCTGTCGTAGGTCTTGCCGGTGTTGGGGTCGTAGATGCGCCCGCCGGTCCACTTGCCCGGTCCCGCCGGCTTGAAGCCCCACATCATCAAGAGGCCCATGATCGGGCGCGTCCGCAGATTGGGGTCGGGGTTCGCCCGGTCGGTGGCCTTGGCGTCGGCCGGGTTCCTGAGCCAGACGATGTTCCCGCACAGCCGGCCTCCGGCGCAGGGCGCGAGCCGGACCTTGCCGCTGCCGGAGGGGTTCATCCATTCGCCCTCCACGGGATCGGCCGCGAAGGCGGGCGTGGCGGCGAGCGCCAGGACGGCGGCGAGCACCAGGTTGCGCATGCGGATCCCCCTTGCCTGGGCGGAAGCTTCGCCGTCGCCCGTGAACTCCCGATGAACGCCGCTATCCCGGCAGCCGCACGACCGCGCGCAGGCCCCCGAGCGGCGAGCTGTCGAGGTGGATGTCGCCCCCGTGGCCGCGCGCGACGTCCCGCGCGATGGCGAGGCCCAGGCCCACGCCCTTGGTGTTCTGGTTGCGGCTCTCGTCCAGGCGCACGAACGCCTTGAACGCCTCCTCGCGCCGCTCGGCCGGGATGCCGGGTCCGTCGTCGTCCACCACGATCTCCAGGCCGGCCGTGGTGCGGCGGACCGCCACCTCCACGCGGTCGCCGTGCGCCGCGGCGTTGGTGACCAGGTTGGCCAGCGCCCGCTTGAGCGCGCTCGGCCGCGCGGTCGCCGTCAGGTCGGGGTCGGCGCTCACCTTCACCTGCGCGCCCATGCGCCGGGCGCCCTCGACCACCGCGTCCAGCAGCGGCCGCAGCCGGACCGCCTCGGCCGCCTCGCCGCCCTCGCCGCGGGCGAAGGCGAGGTACTCGTCGACCATGTGCTCCATCTCCGAGACGTCGCGCTTCATCTCGGCGGTGCGCTTGTTCGGCTCGGCCAGCGCCAGGGCGAGTTTCAGCCGGGTCAGCGGCGTGCGCAGGTCGTGGCTCACCGAGGCCAGCAGCGCGGTGCGCTGCTCGATGTGACGCTGGATCCGGGCGCGCATATCCAGGAAGGCGGTCGCCGCGGCGCGCACCTCCTTGGCGCCGTGCGGCTTGAACGCCTCCACGTCCGCGCCCCGCCCGAAGGCCTCGGCCGCATTGGCCAGCCGCTCGATAGCGCGCACCTGGTTGCGGATGAACAGCAGCGCGATGGCGGTCAGCAGCACCGTCGCCACCGTCATCCAGAGCACGAAGATGTGCCCCTGGGTCGCGAACGCCCGCTCGCGGGGCGCCAGGATCCGCATCACCCCGCCCTGAACGCCCACGCGGATGTCCACGTAGGCGGGGTAACGGGTGGTGTCGAACCAGAGCGGGGCGTCGATCCGCTCGCTCAGCGCCCGGTCCAGCGAGCGGTCGATAGGCGCGAAGAAGGCCTCCAGCAGCACCGGGGGGTCGCGCCGGCGCTCCGGCAGCTTGCGGCCGGGTTGCAGCGCGATGGAGAGGCTCATCGACTCCTCCGCCCGTTCGCTGAGCTTGGCGAAGGCCTCAGGTGTCGGGTCTTCCTTGTAGCTCTCGACCGCCCAGGCGATGTCGCCCGCCAGGCCCTCGGACAGTCGCGCCGTCACGGTCTGCCAATGGGCGTCAAAGAAGACGTAGGTCACCGCGATCTGCATCAGCGCCACCGGCAGCACGATGATCAGCAGCGACCGCGCGAACAGTGTCGCCGGCAACTGCCGCTTCAGCCACCGCACCAGGACGCGGAAGGAGGAGGGGAGCTTCATGGGGTCGCCCCCTGCGCCTCGCCTCCCCGGACGGGGGAGGTGAGTGGTTTGACCGTCCCCATCAGTCCGGCGCCAGGCGATAGCCGACGCCGCGCACGGTCTGCAGGTAGCGCGGAGCCTTCGGGTCGTCCTCGATCTTCCGCCGCAGCCGGGTGACCTGCACGTCGACGGCGCGCCCGGACGGGTCGACCGAGCCGCGCGCCAGCTCGAGCCGGTCGACCGCCTCGTGCGGGGTGCGCGCGAGCTGACGCAGGAGGGTGACCTCGGCCTCGGTGAGCCGCACCGGCTCGCCCGCGCAGCTCAGCTCCCCCCGTTCGGCGTCGAAAGCGCAGCGGCCCAGGGAAAGCGGTCCCTCGGCCTGGGGCCTGGCGTCCGCCGCGCGCCGCAGGATCGCCTCGATGCGCAGCAGCAGCTCCTCGGGCTCGAACGGCTTGCCGAGGTAGTCGTCGGCGCCCAGCTTCAGGCCCTCGATTCGGTCGGACGACTCGCTCCTCGCCGTCAGCATCAGGACCGGCGTGCGCCCGGGCGTTCCGCGCTGCTCGCGGAGCCATCGGGTCAGCGAGAAGCCGTCCTCGCCGGGCATCATCACGTCGAACACCGCCAGGTCGAAGTCGAGCGTCGTCAGCAGCCGGCGCGCCGGCGCGCCGCCCGCCGCGGCGGTGACGCGGAAGCCCGCCCGCGTCAGGTACTCCTTCAGCAGGTCGCGGATGCGGTCGTCGTCGTCGACGACCAGCAGGTGCCGCGCCCGGGCTGGAGCGTCCGAGAAGCTCATCCGAAGCCTCCGCCGCGGCGTCGTTCGCCGTCCGCGCGCAGTATGGCGCGCAAGGCGCCCGCGCCGTCCAGTCCACGCGGCCCGCCCGCGTCACGGCCCCGGATCGCGGGCGCCGAGCCCGGGCCACTCATGGCGGCGTGGCCTTCGTGGAACCCAATTCGTTTGACGCGAACGGAATGGGCAGGTTCAAGGAACCGCTGCGAAAGGAGGTACTCCGCAAATGTCTATCGTTCCCTTCGACGATCGCGACGGATGGATCTGGCTGGATGGCCAGTTCGTGCCCTGGCGCGAGGCGAAGGTGCACGTACTCACCCACGGCCTGCACTACGCGTCGGCCGTGTTCGAGGGTGAGCGGATGTATGGCGGAGAGATCTTCGAGCTGACGGCGCATACCGAGCGTCTGTTCAAGTCCGCGGAGATCCTGGACTTCGAAATCCCGTTCACGGTGGCCGAGATCGACCAGGCCTGCAAGGACGTGTGCGCCAAGAACGGCCTGACCGACGCCTACATCCGCCCGATCGCCTGGCGCGGTTCGGAGATGATCGGCGTGTCCGCGCAGAACACGAAGATCCACGTGGCCATCGCCTGCTGGGACTGGCCCTCGTACTTCTCCCCCGAGGAGAAGGCCAAGGGCATCCGGCTCACCTGGGCCAAGTACAAGCGCCCGAGCCCCGAGACCGAACCGGTCCATGCGAAGGCCACCGGCCTCTACATGATCTGCACCATCTCCAAGCACGCCGCGGAGAAGGAGGGCTACACCGACGCGATGATGCTCGACTATCGGGGCTACATCGCCGAGAGCACCGGCTCGAACGTGTTCTTCATCAAGGACGGCGTGATCCATACGCCGACCCCCGACTGCTTCCTGAACGGCATCACGCGCCAGACGGTGATCAAGATCGCCCGCAAGAAGGGCTTCGAGGTCATCGAGCGGCACATCAAGCCCGAGGAGCTGTCGACGTTCTCGGAGTGCTTCGTGGTGGGCTCCGCCGCCGAGGTCACGCCGGTGGCCGAGATCGGGGAGTACCGGTTCCGGCCGGGCAACATCTCGCTCAGCCTGATGGACGACTACGCCCGCCTCGTGCGGCGCGAACTCGTCGACGCCTGACGTCCTTTGCCGACTCCGGCCGGTCGCCGGGGACCCCTCCCACGCACGCGTGGGAGGGGCTGGCGCTGTTTCCTTCGGGTCCTACGCCAGGACGGCGTAGGGGCGGGGGTGGGGCTCGCCGCGGCTCAGGTAGACCAGGCCCACGATGCAGCGGACGCCGAACCACACCGGCGGCACGCACCAGATCAGGCCGGCCAGGCCCCAGAACACGAAGCCGACGAGCACGATCGTCAGGGGCAGGCCGATCACCCAGATGACGCCGCCGACGATGCCCGCTCCGACCGCCAGGAGCAGGAAGCCCCAGAAGGTGCGGATCAGGTAGGTGTAGTGCGTGCGCATGTCGGGGCCGGCGGTCCCCTGCTGGGCGTGCGCCATGATGGCGCCGATGATCGTGGTCACGCCCGCCGTCGCGAAGCCGAGCAGGTAGAGCGCGTAGCACACCGCCGGCATCGTCTTGTCTTCGGTGCGGTAGAGATCGGTCATCGCAGGTTGTCTGGTCCTCCGGCCCGAGGATCGGGCTTGCACTACAGATGGACCCGGAAAGGCGTAACGAAAAGCGCCGCCTGCGTTACAAATTGCTCACCCGCGCGAGACGACGATCTCCACCCCGGCGCCGACGGCGTGGGGCGCGAGCGCCAGGGGTTTCTCGATCCGCACCCGGGCGCGCGTGACCCGCGGATCTTCCAGGCAGGTCTGCGCCAGCCGGTGCGCGAAGGTCTCCACCAGGTCGATGTGGCCGCCGGCGGCGAGGCCCTGGGCTGCGGCGAGGATGGTCTCGTAGTTCACCGTCTCGCTGAGGCGGTCCGAAGCGTTGGTGGGGACGTCGAGCTCCACGTCCACGATCAGGGGCTGCACGCGGCCGATCTCGTGCCGGTAGACGCCGATCTGGGCCTGCACCTGGAGGCCGGTGACGAAGATCTTGCTGGCGGTCAACGCTCCTGAGGCGGGGGTCATGAGAGGTGCTGGCCGGAATCCACGGCGATCATCTGGCCGGTCACGGCTTCGGCGTCGATCAGGTAGCGCAGGGCCGAGGCCATCTCGCGCGGCGCGGACGGCCGCTTCAAGAGGGTGCTCGCCACTTCGGCGTCGAAGGCGGCCTGGTCCTGGTGGATGGAGGGCAGGGTGGGGCCCGGCCCGATGCCGTTCACCCGGATCCGCGGCGCCAGCGCCTGGGCCATCATCCGCGTGGCGTCCCAAAGGGCCGCCTTGGACAGGGAGTACGAGAAGAAGTCCGGCCGCGTGCGGAAGACCCGCTGGTCCAGCACGTTGACGATCAGGCCCGCGCGGTCAGGCGCCAGGCGGCGGGCGAACGCCTGCGACAGCACCAGGGGCGCGCGCAGGTTGGTCTCCATGTGCAGGTCCCACGACGCCCGGTTCATGTCGGCGAAGCTGTCGTCCTCGAAGACGGACGCGCAGTTCACGAGCAGCGTGACCGCGCCGAGTTCGGCCTCGGCCTCGCCGACGAGGGCGACGGTCTCGCTCTCCTTGCGCAGGTCGCAGATGACGATGCGCGCTTTCCGGCCGCGGGCGCGCACCTCTCCGGCGGCGGCCTCGGCGTCGTCGTCCATCGCGCGCACATGCAGGGCGACGTCATAGCCGGCCTCGGCTGCGGTGGAGGCCAGCACCCGGCCGATCCGCCGCGCGGCGCCCGTCACCAGTGCTGCGCCGCGGCCGGTCACGAGCGGGGCCTCAGTCGAGGCGGCCGAACTCGAACAGGTTCAGCGCCGCCATGACGGCGATGAACGCCACGATCATCAGGATGCCGCCCATGTAGCCTCCGGTCACTCTGCCGGTCCGGGCTTTAGCGACGCCGGCGGCGCGCTGCAAGGCCGGGCGGCCCCCTTCGGGCGGGGAAAGCGCGCAACTTCGCGTCCTGACGCCGCGTCAGGGGCTTCCCCCCTTAACGCTGATCACTAAAATGAGCGTTTGAAGGGTGGGGCGAAAGCGCCTCCGTTCCCAAACGAACAAAGACTTCCAGGAGGACGTCATGCGCGAGTACCTCAAGTTCTACATCGACGGCGAGTGGGTCGATCCGGCCGAGGGCCTGAAGACGCTCGACGTCGAGAACCCGGCCACCGAGGAAGTCTGCGGCAAGATCGCGCTCGGCTCGGCGGCCGACGTCGACCGGGCCTGCAAGGCCGCCCGCAAGGCGTTCGCCTCGTGGAGCCAGACCAGCCGCGAAGAGCGCCTGGAGGTGCTGGGCCGCATCCTCGCCGAATACCAGAAGCGCTTCGGCGACCTCGCCACCGCGGTGACCGAGGAGATGGGCGCGCCCGCCAGCCTCGCCCAGCGCGCGCAGGTTCCGATCGGCATGGCCCACCTGGCCACCGCCGCCGAGGTCCTGAAGACCTTCAAGTTCGAGGAAGACCGCGGCCCGACGATGATCGTCAAGGAGCCGATCGGCGTCTGCGGCTTCATCACCCCGTGGAACTGGCCGCTCAACCAGATCGTCTGCAAGGTCGCCCCGGCCATCGCCACGGGCTGCACCATGGTGCTGAAGCCGTCCGAAGTGGCGCCGTTCAGCGGGCACATCTTCGCCGAGATCATGCACGCCGCCGGCGTGCCGAAGGGCGTGTTCAACCTCGTGCACGGCGACGGCCCGACGGTGGGCGCGGCGATCTCCAGCCATCCGGAAGTCGACATGGTGTCGTTCACCGGCTCGACCCGCGCCGGCATCGAGGTGGCCAAGGCGGCCGCCCCGACCGTGAAGCGCGTGGCGCAGGAGCTGGGCGGCAAGAGCCCGAACATCGTCCTCGACGACGACGCCTTCGCCAAGGGCGTCGCCCGCGGGGCCTCGACGGTGATGACCAACTCCGGCCAGTCGTGCAACGCGCCCACCCGGATGCTCGTGCCGAAGGGCCGCATGGACGAGGCGATCGCGGTGGCGCGGGAGACCGTGGCCCAGGTCACCGTCGGCGATCCGAACGGCAACGCCCAGCTCGGCCCGGTGGTCTCGAAGGTCCAGTTCGAGAAGATCCAGAAGCTGATCCAGAAGGGCATCGACGAGGGCGCGACCCTGGTCATCGGCGGCACGGGCCGCCCCGACGGCCTGGACAAGGGCTACTATGTGAAGCCCACGGTCTTCGCGAACGTGACCAACGACATGACCATCGCCCGGGAGGAGATCTTCGGGCCGGTCCTGTCGATCCTGGGCTACGACAGCCTCGACCAGGCCATCGAGGTCGGCAACGACACCGAGTACGGCCTGGCCGCCTATGTCCAGGCCGGCGACCTGGAAAAGGCGCGCAAGGTGGCGGCGAAGCTGCGGGCGGGCCAGGTGTCCATCAACGGCGGCGGCGGCGACATGATGGCCCCGTTCGGCGGCTACAAGATGAGCGGCAACGGGCGCGAGTGGGGCGACTACGCCTTCCACGAGTTCCTGGAGACCAAGGCCATGCTCGGCTACGCGCCGAAGCCCGCCGCGGAGTAGGGCTCGCCTCGCGCAACGAAGGGCCGC
>NZ_JAEUMN010000059.1 GCF_016793225.1 Phenylobacterium sp. | reverse complement strand
CCGGCCGAAGCCGCCGCCGCCGCGGATCATGTGGATGGTGATGTCGTCAGGCTTGATCCCCAGGGTGCGGGCGCAGAGCTGGCGGCCCGGTTCGGGGTTCTGGGTCGGCGCCCAGATCTCGAGCTTGCCGTCCTTCCACTCCGCCGTGCAGTTCTGCGGCTCGAGGTTGGCGTGGCTGAGGAACGGGTAGCTGTAGGCCGCCTCGACGGTCCTGGCCGCGCCCTTCAGGGCCGCCGCCACGTCGCCGTCATTGCGGGCGTTGCGCTGCGGCTGGCCCGCGTTGAACGCCGCCGCCTGCTCGGCGAAGGCCTTCGACGACTGCGCCTGGGTCGGATGGTCGGCCCACTTCACGTTGAGGCGGTCGCGCCCCTTCTTGGCGGCCCACCAGCTGTCGGCGACGACCGCCACCGAGGGCAGCAGGCCCTGGCCGGTCATGCCCGTCGGGAACAGGCCGTTCGGGTCGCCCTCGATCACGAAGGCCTTCTTCACGCCCTTGACCGATTGCGCCGCCGCGAGGTCGGCGCTCGCGACCTTGGCGCCGAACACCGGGGCCTTGACGATCGAGGCGTACAGCATCCCCGGCCGGCGCACGTCGATGCCGAACAGCGGTTCGCCCTTCACGATCTTGGCGACGTCGTACTGCGGCACCGCCTTGCCGATGATGCGGTAGGCCTTGGGGTCCTTCAGGGTGAGCGACTTGGGATCCGGCGGGGTCACGCTGGCGCAGGCCATGGCCAGCGAACCATAGGTGCGCTTCTTGCCCGAGGGCTTGTGGATCACGCTTCCGGGCTCGGTGACGCAGTCGGCGGGGCCGCAGTTCCAGGCGGTGGCCGCGGCCTGGATCAGCATGGCGCGCGCCACGGCGCCGACGCGGCGCAGTTCGTCCCAGTGCAGCGGCGTGGCCATCGACCCGCCGGCGAACTGGCGGCCGAACGCCTTGGGATCGTTGTCGGCCTGCTCGATGCGGACGTCCTCCCACGCCACGTCGAGTTCCTCGGCGATCAGCATGGGCAGCATGGTCTTCACGCCCTGCCCCACCTCGGGGTTCTTGGCGGTGATGGTGACGATGCCGTCGGGCGCCACGCTCACATAGGCCGACAGCGGCTTCACCGCGGCGTCCTGGGCGTCGGCCTTGCCGGCGATGGCGAAGCCCAGCGTCAGGCCCCCGGCGCCCACGGACACCAGAACCTCGCGGCGATTGGCCTTCACGTCATGATAGGTCATCGATCAGGCCTCCTTCTGGCCGGAGGCGCGCTTGATGGCGGCGCGGATGCGGACGTAGGTGGCGCAGCGGCAGATGTTGCCGTTCATCGCCTCGTCGATCTGGGCGTCGGTCGGCTTCGGCGTCTTCGAAAGCAGGGCCGTGGCGCTCATGATCTGGCCGGCCTGGCAGTAGCCGCACTGGGCCACGTCCAGCTCCATCCAGGCGGCCTGGACCTTCTTGCCCACCGGATTGGCGGCCATGCCCTCGATGGTCGAGATCTTCGACTTGCCGACGCTCTCCACCGGGATCTGGCAGGACCGCATGGGCTGGCCGTCGACGTGCACCGTGCAGGCGCCGCAGGCCGCGACGCCGCAGCCGTACTTCGTGCCCACCAGGCCGAGGGTGTCGCGCAGCACCCACAGGAGGGGCGTATCCCCCTCCACGTCGGCGCTCAGCGCCTTGCCGTTCACGTTCAGGGTGTAGGCCATGGCCCCGATGTCTCCGTCCGCTTCACGCAATGCTACTCCGCGGCGCGTGCGCGTCAAAGCGTCAGCCTTGCGCCGGCTGCCGTACGGCCGGGAAGTGGATCCGGGCCCTGAAGCCCGCCGGGTCGAACTCGGACTCCACCAGGCCTCCGTTGCCCCGGAGCGCGACGTCGAGCAGCCGTGAGCCGAAGCCGCGGCGCGAGCCCAGCCTGACCGGCGGACCGCCGACCTCGGTCCAGGCCAGGACCGCCTTGTCGCCTTCGCAGCTCGCCAGATCCAGGCGCACGCGCCCCACGGGATTGGACAGCGCGCCGTACTTCACCGCATTGGTCGAAAGCTCGTGCAGCAGCAGGGCGAGCGCCACCACGACCTCGGACGGCGCCCCGACGCCGCTCAGCTCGGCGCTCACGTCGAAGCGGCCGGTGTCGAACGGCGTCAGCGCCCGCTGCACGACGTCGAACACCAGGGCGGGCCCGCCGGCCGCGTCGGTGACCAGGTCCTGGCTCGCCGCCATGGCCCCCAGGCGGGCCGTCAGCACCGCCTCGAAGTCCTTCACCCCCACGGCGCTGCGGGCGGTCTGGCTGACCAGGGCCATCATGACCAGGATGCCGTTCTTGGCGCGGTGCGCGATCTCGCGCAGCACGAGGTCGCGCCGCTCCTCGGCGGCCTTGCGGTCGGTGATGTCCAGCGTGGAGCCGACCACCAGGCGGGCCCCCGTACCGTCCCGCAGGACGCGGCCGCGCGTCAGCACCCAGCGGGTCCGCCCC
>NZ_JAEUMN010000032.1 GCF_016793225.1 Phenylobacterium sp. | reverse complement strand
GTCGAAGGACTTGCGGTCCTCGTCGAGCGCGCAGGCGTGTCGGATCGAGTAGAGCAGCGAACTCGCGTCGGTGTCGTAGAATTGGTAGCGCTTGTTCACCCAGCGCGAGACGAACGGGATGGTGGACGGCACGCCCATCGACCCCACGGTGTCCCAGACGCCCAGGTACATCAGGCGGTAGACGCCCAGCGGCGGCGGCTCGGGCGGCAGCCAGGCGAACTCGTCCCCCGGCTTCGGCTTGCGGCGGCGCGTCCGCGGTCCCGGGGGCGGCGCCGGTTCCGCGGGGCGGAAATCGATCGCCCGCGCCGCCCAGTCCTCCGGGTTCGCCATGTCCTCGACGCCGGTCGCCATGGGCGCGCCGGTCTCGGGATCGCGATAGGTGTGCCGCGCGCGGAAGTCCGTCACCTCGTGCGGCGGCTTCGACTTGTCGCGATAGATCGACATCGCCTCGGGGATCTTGTCGAAGCAGTCGCGCCGCACGATCCCGCACTTGCGGATCAGCCCGCAGAGGCTCCGCGCCGTGTAGGCGCCGCGCGAGAAGCCGAAGACGAAGATCTCGTCGCCCGGCTGGTAGTTCAGGACGAGGAAGCGGTAGGCGCTCTCGATCTTGTCGTCGAGGCCGGCGCCGATGGCCCCGCCCAGGACGGTGACCAGCCGGTCCGCGAGATGGCCGACCCCCGTCGCGACCCCCACGCCCGAGTCGTAGAAGACGACCTGCCGCCGCCCATCCCAGCCCCGCGGCTCCACGCACTTCGCGAGCCGCGCGACATTGGTCAGGTCCTTCATGCGCAGGTCGTTCCACGTCCCGTCGCAGAAGACCGCCAGGCGCTTGCGGTCATAGGCGATGTCCGAGCTCGCCCGAGGCTTCGCCGTCTTCGCTCGCGGCAAGACCGTCCCTCCCCCGCTGTCGGTTCACTCTCAGGTTGTCTTGCGGGCTCGTCAACGCCCTGGCTGGCGCCTCCGCGGCCGCGGAACACGAGGGCGGTTCGCCGGTTACGGGTGCGACCCAGCGTGGAGATTCCCCATGACCTTGAGCAACGCCGAGATCGCCGACCGCCTGTGGAAGGCGATCGACGACAACCACACAGGCATGCTCGGCCTTCAGGCCGAACGGCAGCATTTTCAACCCATGACCGCGTTCGTGGAGCGCGACACGTCGACCCTGTGGTTTTTCACGCGCGACGACACCGACCTGGCGCAGACGGTGGGCGCGGGCGCCGAGGCGACCTTCCTGTTCATGGACCGGAAGCTGCAGGCCTGCATCGACGGGCGTCTCAGCCTGGCGCACGACCGCGACCGGATCGACAGGTACTGGAACGCCCACGTGGCGGCTTGGTACCCGGACGGCAAGGATGACCCGTCCCTGACGCTGCTGCGGCTCGACGTGGAGGAGGCCGCCGTCTGGATCACCGAGGGCGGGCTGCTGAAGTACGCGGTCGAGGTCGCCAAGGCGAACGTGACGCGGTCGACACCGGACGTGGGCGAACGGCGGGACCTTCACCTCCGCTGACGCGTCCGTCGCGGACGGAGCGTGGACGCCGGCGCGCGCGGGGACTGAAACCCGACTGCGCGATCGGCGTTTCGAGTTCCCGATGCAGAGGCCAGCACCACCTTCCCGGAACAGTCTGCTCGAGGCGCTTCCTCCGGCCGACCGCGACGCGATCGCACCCTACCTGGTCAGCGTCGAGCTCGCCCGCGGCCGGATCCTGTACGATCCGGGCGACCCCATCGACTTCGCCTACTTTCCCCATGACGGCATCATCTCGCTGATGACCCTGATGGAGAGCGGGGCGGCGATCGAGTCGGCGACGATCGGACCGGAAGGCGGGCTCGGCCTCATGGCGGCGGTGGCGCCGCGCCAGTCCCTGTCCCGCGCCATCGTCCAGAGTCCGCTGAACGCGGCGCGGATCGGCGTGGATCGGCTGCGCGAGGTCTGGGAGCGAAGCCCGGTCTTCCGCAGCCTCGTCGACCGGCACAGCGAGGCCCTCTACGGGCACGCCATCCAGTCGGTGGCCTGCAACGCGCTGCACTCGGTGGAGGAGCGGTTCTGCCGCTGGCTGCTCACCTGCCACGACCGCATCGCCTCGGACCGGATGGCGCTGACGCAGGAGTTCCTGGCCGACATGCTCGGCGTCCAGCGGACCACCGTCACCGCCGTGGCGGGCTCGCTCCAGGAGAAGGGCGTCATCCGCTACCGGCGCGGGGTCGTGGACATCGTCGACCGGCGCGCGCTGCTCCAGGCGACGTGCGAGTGCTACGGGGTGATCCGCGGCCACTACGAGCGTCTTCTCGGCGCCGACGCGACGCCCGCGGCCCACGCGCCCCCGGCGCGCCGCAGCGTCGGCGGATGATCGTCTGACGCCGTACAGGCGGCCGCTCGTCGCGCAGGCATTGCGCGGCACGGATTTTCCCCGTTTTGTGCGCCCCTCGCCGGTTCCTCGCATGGAGCCCGCCGGCCAAGGGATCAAGAACGACCGATGCTATCCGGAACACGCAAATTCCTGCTCGCGGGGGCTGCGGGCCTCGCGCTCTTCACCAGCCACGCCTGGGCCGCCGACGCGCCCGACCCGGCGTCGCTCGCCTCGCCCCGCTACGGGACCTGGGGCTTCGACCTCTCGGGCATGGACCGCTCGGTGAAGCCGGGCGACGACTTCTTCCGCTTCGCCAACGGCGCCTGGGCCGACCGGACCGAGATCCCCGGCGACCGCAGCCGCTACGGCAACTTCCACAAGCTGCGCGAGCTCTCCGAGGCCCGCATTCACGCGATCCTCGAGGACGCCAAGGCCGGCAAGCTGACGGACCCCGACGCCGGGCGGATCGCCGCCGCCTACTCGGCCTTCATGGACGAGGCGCTGGCCGAGAAGCTCGACGCCAGGCCGCTCGCGCCCGAGCTGGCCCAGATCCGCAAGGTGAGGTCCAAGGACGAGTTCACGGCCCTCATGGGCCGGGCGACCCCCGGCGCGGGCCGCGGCAACGACGGCGTGGGCTACGCCTCGATCCTGCCGCTCGGCATCGCCTCCGACCTAAAGCAGCCTACCCGCTATGCGGTCTACACCGGCGGCGGCGGGCTCGGCCTGCCCGACCGCGACTACTATCTGCAGCCGAGCTTCGCCGAGAAGAAGGCCAAGTACCTCGCCTATGTCGAGCAGATGCTGACGATGATCGGCTGGGAGCAGCCCGCCGCGCACGCCCGGGCGGTCGTCGACTTCGAGACGAAGCTCGCCGAGGCCAGCTGGAGCCGCGTCGAGCGCCGCGACCGGGACAGGACCTACCGCGCCAAGACGCCCGACGAGCTGCAGGCGATGACGCCGGGCTTCGACTGGAGCCGCTACCTCGCGGCGGCCGGCCTTGGCGGCGTCCAGCGGGTGGTCGTGACCACCGACACCGCCCTGCCGAAGTTCGCGGCCATCTACGCCGAGACCTCCCTCGACACGCTGAAGGCCTGGCAGGCCTTCCGGCTGGCCGACTCCGCGGCGCCCTATCTTTCCAAGCGGTTCGTGGACGCCAACTACGCCTTCCGCCTGAAGGAGCTCGCGGGCCAGCCCGAGCAGCAGGCGCGGTGGAAGCGCGCGGCCGCCTTCATGGACGCGACCCTCGGCGAGGCGGTGGGCCGCGTCTACGTCGCCCGCTACTTCCCGCCGGAGGCCAAGGCCAAGATGGACGCGCTGGTCGCCGACGTGCGCACCGCGCTCCGGGCCCGCATCGAGAAGCTGGCCTGGATGGGGCCCGACACCCGGACCCAGGCGCTCGACAAGCTGGCGAAGTTCACGGTCAAGATCGGCTACCCGGTCAAGTGGCGGGACTACTCCCGGATCGAGTTCAAGGCCGACGACCTCTACGGCAACGCCCAGCGGGCCGACATCCAGGACTGGGCGCGGTCGGTGGCCCGCCTGAACGGGCCCGTGGACAAGGCCGAGTGGGGCATGACGCCGCAGACGGTCAACGCCTACTACAGCCCGCCCAACAACGAGATCGTCTTCCCGGCCGCCATCCTCCAGCCGCCGTTCTTCGATCCCGACGCGGACCCCGCCATCAACTACGGCGGCATCGGCGGCGTGATCGGGCACGAGATCAGCCACGGCTTCGACGACCAGGGCCGCAAGTCCGACGGCGACGGCGTGCTGCGCGACTGGTGGACGGCCGACGACGCGGCGAAGTTCAAGGTCCAGGCGGACCGCCTGGGCGCCCAGTATTCCGCGTTCGAGCCGCTTCCCGGCGCCAAGGTGCAGGGCGCGCTCACCATGGGCGAGAACATCGGCGACATGGGCGGACTGTCGCTGGCGCTCGACGCCTACCGGGCCTCGCTGAAGGGCCGTCCCGCGCCCGTGCTGGACGGGCTGACCGGCGAGCAGCGCGTGTTCCTCGGCTGGGCCCAGGTCTGGCGCGAGAAGGCCCGCGACGAGTACATCCGCCAGCAGGTCGTCACCGACCCGCACTCGCCGGCCTACTACCGCGTGAACGGGACGATCCGGAACATCCCCGGCTGGTACGACGCCTGGAACGTCCAGCCCGGCGACAAGCTCTACGTCGCGCCCGCCGAGCGCGTGGACATCTGGTGAGCCGCGTCCGAGTCCGGCGGCCGCCCGCCGCCGGATCCGGCTCCGCTTGTCAGGCGCCGCCTTCCGGGTCATGAACCCGCGCTCGGGTCAGGGACAACGCATGACGGATATTTCGATCGCCGGCCTCGGCGCCGCCAAGCTCGTGGTCATGGCCGACGGGCTGCTCAAGCTGGGCGACATCGAGACGGCCAAGGCGCTCTACCGGGCGGCCCTGCCCAAGGCGAGCCCGCAGCTCCAGCGCCGCATCCACATCCGCCTGGGCGTGGCCCACAAGGTCGACAACCGCCTCGTGCCGACGTTCAAGGCGCTCGACGACCTCGAGGCCATCCCCAACGCCAACGTCTTCATCGGCGACGGCCTGGCCACCTGGCTCAAGGCCCTGCCGTTCTTCGAGGACCAGCGCTTCCTCGACATCGCGCAGCGCCACGCCGACCTGCTCCCGATCCGCAACTGGCACTGGAACCTGCAGACGGCCCTGTGGGCGGTGGCCCAGGCCCGCAAGGTTCCCGGCGACCTCGTCGAGCTGGGGGTGTTTAAGGGCCACACCACGCTGTTCTGCGCCGAGTACCTCGACTTCGCCGCCTGGCCGAAGCGGTGGCGGCTGTACGACACCTTCGAGGGCATTCCGGAAGACCAACTGGACGCCGGCTGGAGCGACGTCAACCGGCGCCTCTACGGCGACACCTTCACCTTCGAGGAGGTGAGGCAGCGTTTCGCCCACATCCCGAACATCGAGGTCATCAAGGGCCGCGTCCCCGAGATCCTGCACGAGCGCTCGCCGGGCGACGCGATCTCGTTCCTGCACATCGACATGAACAACGCCACCGCCGAGATCGCGGCCCTCGACGTGCTGTTCGACCGGGTCAGCCCGGGCGGCGTGATCCTGTTCGACGACTTCGCCTGGTCCACCGCCGACGCCCAGCGCCGCGCCGAGACCGCATGGTTCGCAGCCCGTGGCGAGCAGGTGCTGCCGCTGCCCACCGGCCAGGGCCTTTACGTCAAGCGATAGGGCCGGCTCAGGCCCGCGCGGCCGCGTGGACGACCGCGCCCGCCACCAGCGTCAGCCGGACCCGGTCCTGCGAAGGCTCGCGCAGCGCCTCGTGCAGGGGCGCGTCCAGGAGGCAGAGATCCGCC
>NZ_JAEUMN010000031.1 GCF_016793225.1 Phenylobacterium sp. | reverse complement strand
ACCGTGGCGGCGATCTGACCGCTACTCGGGTCCGCCGCCGTAGAGCAGGCTGCGGGGATCGACGGGCCGGCCTTCGACGTACGCCGCGATCATGCCCTTCACCTCGCCGGCCGCGGAGCGCTCGGTCCGATTGAGGGAGCCCCACGCGGGCGGCGGCATCTGGGATGACCACCGCGTCCAGTCGGCCTGGAGACGGGAGAGGATGTCCGGCCGCGCGGCGGCGAGGTCCTGCCGCTCGCCCACGTCCCGCGACAGGTCGAACAGCCACCAGCGGTCCTCGGCCCGCACCGCCTTCCAGCGGCCCGAGCGGATGGCGCCCTGCGGCCCCAGCCGCCAGTAGAGCGTCCGCTCGGGCGGCCGGGCGCGGCCCGCGAGCGCGGGACCGAGGTCGGCGCCGTCCAGCTCGGGCGTACGCGGCGCGCCGGCCGCCGCCAGCAGGGTTGCGGTCAGGTCGACGCCGGTCCCCACGGCCGGCGATACCCGCCCCGCGGGCAGCCGCCCCGTCCAGCGGAAGATCGTGGGCACGCGCACGCCGCCCTCGAGAACCGTCGCCTTGACCCCGTTCAGGGGGCCGTTCGAGCTGGTGGTCTGCCAGGTGGGCCCGCCGTTGTCGCTGGTGAAGACGATCAGCGTGTCGCGCGCCAGGCCGGCGTCGTCGACGGCGCGGACCACACGGCCGACCGCCTCGTCCATCGCCGCCAGCATGGCCAGGTAGGCCCGGCGCCTGGGGTCCTTCACGGCCGCGAACCGGCCCAGGTAGGCGGCCGTGGACTGCAGGGGCGCGTGCACGGCGTTGAACGCCAGGTACAGGAAGAACGGCCGGGTGCGGTTCGCCTCGATGAAGGCCACGGACTCGTCGGCGAAGGCCTCGGTCGTGTGCCCGGGCATGGGCGTGGCCGCCGACCCGCGGACCATGTCCTTGGCGCCCGAGGGCGCGTCGGGCGTATAGGCCATCGCGCCGCCCAGGAAGCCGTAGAACCGGTCGAAACCGCGGGCGGTGGGCAGGTTCTCGGGCGTGAACCCGATGTGCCACTTGCCCACGGCCGCCGTCGCATAGCCCAGCGCCTTCAGCCGCTCGGGCAGCGTCCCGCCATGATCCCGCGGCAGGCCGACCACCGGCGACGTCGATTGGGCGACGCCGGGATTGTTCTCGAAGCCGAAGCGATGCTGGTAGCGACCGGACAGCAGCGCGGCGCGGGCGGGCGCGCAACTGGGGTGGTTCGAGTAGAAGTCGGTCATCCGGACGCCCTGCGACGCCAGGCGGTCGAGATGCGGCGTCGCAACGTCCCGGCCGCCCTGCACGCCCAGGTCGCCGTATCCCAGGTCGTCGGCGACGATGAGGACGATGTTGGGGCGCCGGGCGGCGGAGGCCGCCGCGCCGGGCGCCAGCGCCGCCGAGCCGAGGAGCGTGAGCAGTCGGCGGCGGGGAAGCGGTGCGGTCCTCACGCGGCCGGCTCGTACCAGATGGGCGAGGACCAGGCGCGTTCCATGATGGTGGGTGCGAGCTTGGGGTTGGGGGGCGTGCCGTTGCGCAGGGCGTCCCAGGTGGACCAGCGGCAGGAGGGGTTCTCGAGCACGCGGAC
>NZ_JAEUMN010000013.1 GCF_016793225.1 Phenylobacterium sp. | reverse complement strand
TCGGCCGGCGGCGCCTTGGGGGCGAGCGGACCGGCCTCGATGACCGACAGCAGCAGGCGCAGGTCGCGGGCGGAACGGGCCATGGGGCCGATCACGTTGAGGTCCCGCTCGGCGTAGGACCCCGGCCGCGGCGGGACGTGGCCCCGCTGGCTGACGAGGCCCCAGGTGGGCTTGTGGCTGAACACGCCGCAGAAGCTGGCGGGAACCCGCAGGGAGCCGCCGATGTCGGAGCCGATCTCGAGCGCCGTGACCCGCGCGGCCAGCGCCGCCGCCGCGCCGCCCGAGGACCCGCCGGGCGTTCGCGCGGGATCCCACGGATTGTTGGTCGCGCCGTACAGGGGGTTCGTGCTCTGCCAGTCGGCGGCCATGACGGGCACGTTGGTCTTGCCCCAGATCACGGCCCCGGCGTTGCGCGCGTGGTGGACGGTGTCGGCGTCCTCGGTCATGCGGCGCCGGTATTCGGCCAGGCCGGACGAGGCGGCCATGCCCGCCACATCCAGCGTGTCCTTGATGGTCATGGGAAGCCCGGCCAGCAGCCCGAGCGGCTCGCCGCGCCCCCGGGCGTCGTCCACCGCCCGCGCCGCCTCCAGCGCCCGTTCGGGGTCGGCGGCCACGACGGCGTTGAGCGCGGCGTGGGTCTCGGCATGCCGGCCGAGCGCGGCCTTCAGCAGTTCGACCGCGGAAACCCGGCGGGCGGCGAGGGACGAGAGCTGCTCGGTGGCGTCGCGGTCGAGGAGGTCGCCGGCCACGTCAGCCTCCCTTCATCCCCAGGACGTCCTGCATGTCGTAGAGGCCCGGCGGCTGGCCCACCACCCAGCGGGCCGCCGCCACGGCGCCGCGGGCGAACAGGCCGCGGTCGCGTCCCGAGTGGCTCAGCGTCAGGATCTCCTCCTCGGCCGCGAAGGTGACGCTGTGCTCGCCCACGATGCCGCCGCCGCGCAGCACCGAGAAGCCGATCTCGCCGACCGGCCGCACGCCGGTGATGCCGTCGCGGGCGCGGCGCTGCACGCGGGCCAGGTCGACGCTGCGGCCGTGGGCCGCCGCCTCGCCCAGCATCAGCGCGGTGCCCGAGGGCGCATCCACCTTGTGCCGGTGGTGCGCTTCGAAGACCTCGATGTCCCACTGCTCGGCCGGCAGGGCGCGCGCCGCCTGGGCCACCAGCCCCATCAGCAGGTTCACCCCCAGCGAGTAGTTGCCGGCGAAGACGATGGGAACGCGCTCGGCGGCCTTCGCGATCGCCGCGCGCTGCGCGTCCGTGGCGCCCGTCGCCCCGATCACGAGCGCGGGCCGTCCCGCCTCGGCCGCCCGCCCGGCAAGCTCCACCGAGGCCGCGGGCAGGGTGAAGTCGATGATCACGTCGGCGGCCGCGAGCGCGTCGGCCACCGTCGCCAGTCCGGGCGCCTCCGCGTCGGGCCGGTCGAAGCGCGCGGCGACGGCGAAGGCCGCGTCGGCGCTCACCGCCCTGTCGACCGCTTGCCCCATGCGGCCCAGCGCGCCGGCGATGGCGATCCTGATCGGGTCGGACAAGAACGTGGCTCCGCTTCCGGCGTTGGCCCGCTAGTTCTCGCGAGCCGCACGGGCGGGTCAATCCGAAACGGCGCGGGAGGGCCGCGGGCGCGCTCCCGCGGTTCCGGGCGCAAACAAAAGGGCGGCCCGTGGGGGCCGCCCTTTCGCGTCGTGGGCCGTGAGGCCTACTTCTTCAGCATCTGCTTGATCTCGGCCTGAGTGGCATTGACCGCGGCGGTCTTGCCCTTCACGGCGAGGTTCGCGGTTTCGACGGCGAAGGTGTCGGCCCCCATCTTGATGGTGGCGGTCTGCTTGCCGTCGGCGCCGGTCTTCACCTCGGTGATCTGGCCGATCGTGAGGCCGGTGTTGTCGACCACCGACATGCCGGTCGTGACGCTGGCGTTGGTCCCCGCGGCCGCGGCGCTGTCCGCGCCCGTCGAGGGCATGGCCGGCGTGGCCGGATCCGCAGACGTCGCGGGGCCGGCGCCCGGGTCCGCGGGCTGGGCCGGCGTGGCCGGCGTCGCAGGGGTCGCCGCGTTCGGCTGGGTGCTGCCCGCCGCCGAGCCCGTGTCGGGCGTCTGGGCGAAGGCGGGCGCGCCCGCGAGGGCGATCGCCGCGGCGGCGGCGAGAGCGACACGATGATTCATGAGAATAGTCCCTTGTGAGGCCCCCATTCCCCGGCAGGCCCTCAACTGGCGGCCGCGGAGGATTGTTCCATCGTTGTCCGGGCCGCGCGGCCTCTATAGGTTGGCCGCTTCACGCGTGGGGCGCGCCGAGGGGACGGGCGGGGATACATGGATCAGGTCGAGAAACGCTCCTTCACCGACGAAGAGGCGCTGAGCTTCCACCGCTATCCCACGCCCGGGAAGATCGGCGTGCGGGCCACCAAGCCCATGGGCACCCAGCGCGACCTGTCGCTGGCCTATTCGCCCGGCGTGGCGGTGCCCGTCCTGGCGATCGCGAAGGACCCCGAGCTCGCCTACGAGTACACCTCCAAGGGCAACATGGTGGCGGTGATCTCGAACGGCACCGCGATCCTCGGCCTCGGCAACCTCGGCGCCCTGGCCTCGAAGCCGGTGATGGAGGGCAAGGGCGTCCTCTTCAAGCGCTTCGCCGACGTGGACGCCATCGACATCGAGATGACCACCACCGATCCGGACGAGATCATCACGGTGGTGAAGAACATCGGCGTGACCTTCGGCGGCATCAACCTCGAGGACATCAAGAGCCCCGACTGCTTCCGCATCGAGACCGAGCTGCAGGAGCTGCTGGACATCCCGGTCTTCCACGACGACCAGCACGGCACCGCGATCATCTGCGCGGCCGGGCTGATCAACGCCTGCGAGATCACCGGACGACGGCTCGAGGACGTCAAGGTCGTGCTGAACGGCCCCGGCGCGGCGGGCATCGCCACCCTGGGCCTGATCAAGGCCATGGGCGTGAAGCACGAGAACGTCGTGGCGGTCGACCGCAAGGGCGTGCTCTGGCGCGGCCGCCCGGACGACATGAACCAGTGGAAGTCGGCCCACGCGGTGGACACCGACAAGCGCACGCTGGCCGACGCGCTGAAGGGCGCCGACGTCTTCATCGGCGTCTCGGCCAAGGGCGCGCTGACCCAGGAACTGATCAAGACCATGGCGCCGATGCCGATCATCTTCGCCATGGCCAACCCCGACCCGGAGATCCTGCCCGAGGAGGTCTATGCGGTGCGCGAGGACGCCATCGTGGCGACCGGCCGCTCGGACTACCCGAACCAGGTCAACAACGTGCTGGCCTTCCCCTACCTCTTCCGCGGCGCGCTCGACGTGCGCGCGCGGCAGATCAACATGGAGATGAAGATCGCCACGGCCCGGGCCCTGGCGCAGCTCGCCCGCGAGGACGTGCCCGACGAGGTGATCGCCGCCTATCACGGGGTGCAGCTGAAGTTCGGGCCGAAGTACATCATCCCCACCCCCTTCGACCCGCGGCTCCTGTCCTACATCCCGCCGTTCGTCGCCAAGGCGGCCATGGACACGGGCGTGGCGCGCCGGCCGATCGCCGACATGGAGGCCTATCGCGCCAGCCTGGCGCAGCGCATGGACCCCACGGCGGCCTTCTCGCAGAAGCTGCAGGGCGCGGTCCTGTCGGCGCCGGAGAAGAAGATCGTCTTCGCCGAGGGCGAGGAGCAGTCGGTGATCCGCGCCGCGTACGCCTTCCAGACCCAGGGGCTGGGCAAGGCGGTCCTGGTCGGCCGCGAGGAGCTGGTCCACGAGAACATGCTGGCCGCGGGCATCGACCCGGCCGAGGCGGGGCTGGAGATCCTGAACGCCCGGGTTTCGTCGTGGAACGAGGCGGCGGTGGACCACCTCTACGGCCGCCTGCAGCGGGAGGGCTACCTGCGCCGCGACATCCAGCGGCTGATCAACCAGGACCGCAACGCCTTCGCCGCCTCTATGGTGGCGCTGGGCCACGCCGACGGGATGGTCACCGGGGTCACGCGCAACTTCGACCAGGCGCTGGAGGAGGTGCTGCACGTCATCGACCCGGCGCCCGACGGCCGCATCATCGGCATGAGCGTGGTGATGGCCAAGGGCCGCACCCTGTTCATCGCCGACACCAACGTCACCGAGATGCCGGTGGCCGAGGAGCTGGTGGAGATCGCCATCGAGGCGGCGCGGGCGGTGAAGACCCTGGGCTACGAGCCGCGGGTAGCGTTCATGAGCTACTCCACCTTCGGCAACCCCATGGGCGACCGGTCCGAGCGCGTCCGCGAAGCCGTGCGGATGCTGGACGAGATGCACGGCCTCGACTTCGAGTACGAGGGCGAGATGCCGCCCGAGCTGGCGCTGGAGCCGGAAAGCCGCGGCGCCTACCCGTTCATGCGCCTCACGGGTCCCGCGAACGTCCTGATCATGCCGGCCATCCACTCGGCCGCGATCTCGACCCAGCTCATCAAGTGCCTGGGCGGGGCCGAGGTGATCGGCCCGATCCTGGTGGGCCTCGACCGCCCGGTGCAGATCTGCCCGCTGGGCGCCTCGGTCTCCAAGATCCTCCAGATGGCCACCGTCTGCGCCTACGACCGCCCGCTGATGGAGGTGGGGGAGTAGGGGGCGCTTAGGCGCTGCCGCCCTCGGCGCGGGCGGCGACCAGCCCACTTCCCCGCCCACCGCCGTTCTGCTAAGCCCGCCGGCCCTTCGGCGGGCGGCGCATGTACAGCCTCGGCATCGACTTCGGGACCACCAACACGGTGCTGGCTCTGGCCGGCGCCGAGGGTCCCGCGCGGCTGGTGACCTTCCCCGCGCCCGAGGGGGAGCTCTTCGCGTTCCGTTCCTGCCTCAGCTTCCATGCGCCCGAGGACCGGCCGGGAGAGCGGGAGATCGCGGCGGGGCCCTGGGCGATCGAGGCCTATGTCGAGGATCCCGCCGAGACCCGGTTCATCCAGAGCTTCAAGAGCTTCGCCGCCCAGGAGAGCTTCACCGAGACCCAGATCCTGGGGCGGCGCTACCGCTTCGAGGACCTGCTCTCGACCTTCCTGCTCAAGGTCCGCGACTACGCCGGCGACGGCCTGGGCGAGCTGCCGGACCGGGTGGTCATCGGGCGGCCGGTGAAGTTCGTCGGCGCCAATCCCAGTGAGGCGCTCGCGCTCTCCCGGTACGAGACCGCCTTCCGCCGGATGGGCGTGCGCGAGGTGCGCTACGCCTACGAGCCGGTGGGCGCGGCGTTCTTCTTCGCGCGCGAGCTGGACCACGACGCCACCGTGCTGGTGGGCGACTTCGGCGGCGGCACCAGTGACTTCTCGATCATCCGGTTCGAACGTCACGGCGGCGAGATGCGGGCGATCCCGCTCGGCCGCGCCGGCGTGGGCGTGGCGGGCGACGCCTTCGACTACCGGATCATCGACCACCTCGTGTCGCCGGAACTGGGCAAGGGCGGCGACTACGTCTCGTTCGGCAAGACCCTGCCGATCCCCTACAAGTACTACGCGGCCTTCGCCCGATGGGACCAGCTGGCCCTGCTGCGCGCCAGCCGCGACATGCGCGAGATCCGCGCGCTGGCGCGGGAAGCGGTCGAGCCCGAGCGGATCGCGGCCCTGATCGAGGTGCTGGACGAGAACTACGGCTACCGGCTCTACCGGTCGGTCTCGCGGCTGAAGGAGAGCCTGTCGTCCGCCGAGGGCGACGTGTTCCGCTTCGAGGCGGGGTCGATCTCGATCGTCAAGCCGGTGGCCCGGACGGACTTCGAGCGCTGGATCGCCCCCGAGCTGGCCCTGATCGAAGGCGCCGTCGATGCGGCGCTGGAGGACGCGGGGCTGACGGCGGACGCCATCGACCGCATCTTCCTGACCGGGGGGTCGTCGCTCGTG
>NZ_JAEUMN010000150.1 GCF_016793225.1 Phenylobacterium sp. | reverse complement strand
ACCGCCTCGGCCGCCATGCCGCTGGTCCAGCCCTCGGGGATGGTGATGCGGCGGCGCACGACGCGGCCGGCGCGGATGTCGGCCAGCAGCGAGGCCATGGAGGCGCCGGACTTCACCTCGTACTCGCCGGCCTTCAGGTCGCCCGCGGCCCCGGTGAGCCGGGCGCCCAGGGCGAAGAGGCCCGCCGAGGAGACGACCCCGGCCTCGTCCAGCGCCGCGGCGATGCGGTTCACGCCGGCGCCGCGCTCCAGCACCACATAGGTGACCTCGCCCGAGGCCGCCTTCGGGCCGGGGCCGACGAAGCTCCAGACGGCGGCCAGCGCCACGAGGATCGCCAGCCCGGCCGCGATCAGCCCGCCCCCCGCCGCCGCCCGCCGGCTGATCCGCCTGCGCGCCATCAGGGCGTCACCGCGCGGCAGGCGCCCCCTCCTCTCCCCCCGCGAAGCGGAGAGGGAGAGGGTCGGGAGAGGGCGGCGCCGAGGTGGGGCGGGCAGGCCGGTCGAGCCGACGGGCGCAGGCGGCGCGGCCGCCGGGGAAACTCGCTTCGCCCCCGGCGCACGACCAGGCCCTGCGCCGCCCTCTCCCTGCCCTCTCCCTCTCCGGGCTGCGCCCGGGGGGAGAGGATCGGTCCCCCGCCTTCCGTGTCTTCCGTGTCTTCCGTGGACGCGCCGCAGGCGCGCCTTCCGACCGCGCCGCTAGCGCCGCCGCTGGCAGCCGCCACGCCGCGCCCGCTCACGCGTACTTCTTGAAGACCACCGAGGCGTTGGTGCCGCCGAAGCCGAAGCTGTTGGACAGCGCCACGTCGATCTTCATCGGCTTGGCCTTGTGGGCCACCAGGTCGATCGGCGTCTCGACCGAGGGGTTGTCGAGGTTGATGGTGGGCGGCGCGATCTGGTCGCGGATGGCCAGGCACGTGAAGGCCGCCTCGATGGCGCCGGCGGCGCCCAGCAGGTGGCCGGTGGCCGACTTGGTCGAGCTCATGGTGGCCTTGCCGGCGGCGTTGCCAAGCAGGCGCTCGACGGCGCCCAGCTCGATCTCGTCGCCCAGGGGCGTCGAGGTGCCGTGGGCGTTGATGTAGTCGATGTCGCTGGCCTGGATCCCGGCGTTGCGGATCGCCGCCTGCATGGCGCGGAAGCCGCCGTCGCCGTCCTCGGCCGGGGCGGTGATGTGGTAGGCGTCGCCGGCCAGGCCGTAGCCGATGACCTCTGCGTAGATCTTCGCGCCGCGGGCCTTGGCGTGCTCCAGCTCCTCCAGGACCAGGACGCCGGCGCCCTCGCCCATGACGAAGCCGTCGCGGTCCTTGTCGTAAGGGCGGCTGGCGGCCTTGGGGTTGTCGTTGAAGCCGGTGGACATGGCGCGGCAGGCGATGAAGCCGGCGATGCCCACGGGGACCACGCTGGCCTCGGCGCCGCCGGCCACCATCACGTCGGCGTCGCCGAACATGATCAGCCGGGCCGCGTCGCCGACGGCGTGGGCGCCGGTCGCGCAGGCCGTGACGACGCTGTGGTTGGGGCCCTTGAAGCCGTAGCGGATCGAGACCTGGCCGCTGGCGAGGTTGATCAGGGCCGAGGGGATGAAGAACGGGCTGACCCGGCGGGGGCCCTTCTCGTGCAGCTCGATGGCGGTGTCGGCGATGGTGCCCAGCCCGCCGATGCCCGAGCCGATCATCACGCCGGTGCGCTGGCGGCTCTCCTCGTCCTCGGGGGTCCAGCCGGCGTCGCGGACGGCCTCGTCGGCGGCGGCCACGGCGTAGAGGATGAAGTCGTCGACCCGGCGGCGGTCCTTGGCCGACATGGTCTGGTCGGGGTCGAAGCTGCCCTCGACGTCGGGCCCGCCGCCGCCGCGTCCGTCGACGCGCGGGACCTCGCAGGCCACCTGGCAGGCGTAGTCCGAGATGTCGAACGCGCTGATGCGGCCGGCGCCCGATTCGCCCGCCAGCAGGCGCTTCCAGGTGAGCTCGGTCCCCTGCCCCAGCGGGGTGAGGAGCCCGATGCCGGTGACGACGACTCGACGCATGGCATGCCCTCAAAAACGAAACCGCCGCGCCATCGGGCGCTGGTGCCCAGGGACGCGGCGGCTCTTGATCCGTTACGTGAAGTTGCGGCCTTAACCGCCCAGACGCTCCTGGATGAACTTCACCGCGTCGCCGACGGTCTGGATGTGCTCCGCGGCGTCGTCGGGGATCTCGATATCGAACTCCTCCTCGAAGGCCATCACGAGCTCGACGTTGTCCAGGCTGTCGGCGCCCAGGTCGTCGATGAAGCTGGCCTTTTCGGTCACCTTCTCAGGGTCCGCATCGAGGTGCTCGATGACGATCTTGCGGACGCGTTCCAGGACGTCGGACATTCGGTAGATCCCTCAGGGGTTAGTCAGGTCACTGCATCGACGACGGTGAGATCGAAGTCAACTGCCGACCGTGGTGATCAAATCGGGGGCCGCGTAGCATGTTCCCACCGGGGTGGCGATAGTCAGATCATCACCATGCCGCCGTTGACGTGCAGCGTCTGCCCGGTGACGTAGCCCGCCTCGTCGGAGGCGAGATAGGCGACCGCCGCCGCCACGTCGCGACCGGCGCCCAGCTTGCCGGACGGGATCCGGCCGAGGATGGCGTCCTTCTGCTGGTCGTTCAGCGAGTCGGTCATCGGGCTCTCGATGAAGCCCGGCGCCACGCAGTTGACGGTGATGTTGCGGCTGGCGACTTCCTGCGCCAACGCCTTGGAGAAGCCGATCATCCCGGCCTTCGAGGCGGCGTAGTTGGCCTGCCCCGGATTGCCCATCACGCCGACCACCGAGGTGATGCCGATGATGCGGCCGTGCCGCCGCTTCATCATGCCCCGCATGGCCGAGCGGGCGAGGCGGAAGTAGCTCTCCAGGTTCACCTTGAGGACCGTCTCCCAGTCCTCGTCCTTCATGCGCATCAGCAGGCCGTCGCGGGTGATCCCGGCGTTGGCCACCAGGATGTCCACGGGCGCGCCGGCGGCCGCCTCCGCCGCCTCGACCAGGCCATCCACGGCCGCGGGATCGGACAGGTTCGCCGGCGCCACAGCGACGCGCTCCCCGAGCTGCTTCGCCAGCTCCTGCAAGACGGCCTCGCGGGTGCCCGACAGCACCACGTGCGCGCCCTGAGCGTGGAGCGTCCTGGCGATCTCGGCGCCGATGCCGCCTGTCGCGCCCGTAACGAGCGCCGTCTTGCCGGTCAGGTCGAACATGTCAGAGGCTCCCGGCGAAGGCTTCGAGGTCGGCAGGGGTGTTCAGCGGCGTCGCCTCGGCGTCAGGCGCAATGCGCTTGGCCATCCCCGAGAGCACCTTGCCCGCTCCGGCCTCCGCGAAGCGCGTGACGCCGTTCTCGGCCATCCAGGCCACGCTCTCGCGCCAGCGAACCCGGCCGGTCACCTGCTCCACCAGCATGCTCCGGATCGCCTCCGGGTCGTTCGTCGGGCGCGCAGTGACGTTCGCCACCAGCGGCGCGCGCGGGGCCACGATCGTGGCGGCGGAGAGCGCCTCGGACATCTCGTCGGCGGCTGGCCGCATCAGCGGACAATGGAAGGGGGCGGAGACATTGAGAGGAATGGCGCGGGCGCCCAGTTCCTTGGCCTTCTCGATGGCGCGATCGACCGCGGCCTTGTCGCCGGAAATGACCACATTGCCCTGATTGTTGTCGTTCGCGACAACGCACACCCCCGCCTCCGAGCCGGCCCTGGCGGCCTCCTCGGCGAGGGCGATGTCGCTCTTCGGTCCGATGAGCGACGCCATCGCGCCCTGACCCACCGGGACGGCCCGCTGCATGGCCTGGCCCCGGCGCTTGAGGAGGCGGGCGGTGTCGGAGAGGCTGATCGCGCCGGCGGCGGCCAGGGCCGAGTACTCGCCGAGACTGTGCCCGGCGACGAAGGCGGCCTTGTCGACCGAGACGCCGAATTCCCGCTCGAGCGTGCGCATCACGGCGACCGAGACCGCCATCAGCGCCGGCTGGGCGTTCTCGGTCAGCGTCAGCTGGTCCTCGGGACCTTCCCTCATCAGGGCGAAGAGCTTCTGGCCGAGGGCGTCGTCGACCTCCTGGAAGACCTCGCGCGCCGCGCCGAACGCGTCGGCCAGTTCCTGGCCCATCCCCACGGCCTGGCTCCCCTGCCCCGGGAAGAGGAATGCGAGCGTCATGGCGATCCGTTTCCTGGTGATTCCGAGGCGCGAGGGTTAGGGGATAGAACAGCCAGGCACAAGAATGACACGACAAGGGGGGACGCATGCGGGCGGTGATCCGGCGGAACAAGAAGCTGGTCTGCGACGAGATCGGCGAACTGGAGCCTGCAGAGGGGCAGGTGCTGGTGAAGACCCTCGCCTGCGGCATCTGCGGGTCCGATCTCCATGCGCTGCACTACATGGAACACATGATCGAGCTGTCGCGTCGCGCCGGGGGCGCGATGGACGGCGGGTTCGACCCCACACAGGACACGGTGTTCGGGCACGAGTTCTGCGCCGAGATCCTGGATCACGGGCCGGGCAGCGCCAAGACGCTGAAGGCGGGGACGCGGGTCGTGTCCATGCCGCTCACCATGCACGGCGGCGGCATGGAGGCTCTGGGCTTCTCGAACCGCCTTCCCGGCGGCTTCTCGGAGCGCATGCTGCTGACCGAAGCCATGGTGCTCGAGGTGCCCAACGGCCTGCCGACCGAGAAGGCGGCCCTGACGGAACCGTTCGCGGTCGGCGCGCACGCCGTCGCCAAGGCCCGCCTGGAGCCGCGGTCCGTCGCTCTGGTGGTCGGATGCGGGCCGGTGGGCCTCGCCGTCATCGCGGCGCTCAAGGCCAACGGCCATGGCCCCGTCATCGCCGCCGACTTCTCGCCGCGCAGGCGCAAGGCTGCGGAGGCCCTCGGCGCCGATATCGTCATCGATCCGGCCGTGGAGAACCCGCACGACCGCTGGGAGGCGCTGGGCGTGCCGCGGGCGCGGGCGGCGCAGTCGATGATGGCCATGATGGGCAATCCGGTCGCGCGTCCCGTGGTGTTCGAGTGCGTCGGTTCGCCGGGCGTCCTGCAGTCGCTGATCGAGGCGGCGCCGGCCGGCGCGCAGATCGTCGTCGCCGGGGTCTGCATGGAGACCGACCGGATCGAGCCCTCCATCGCCATCACGAAGGAGATCGAGCTCACCTTCGTCCTCGGCTACACGCCCGAGGAGTTTGCCGGCACGCTGCGCCAGCTCGCGGAGGGCGTGATCGATGTCTCGGGGCTGGTGACCGGTCGCGTCGGCCTCGACGGGGTGGCGCAGGCCTTCACCGATCTCGGCGATCCGGAGGCGCACGTGAAGATCCTGGTGCTGCCGAACGGCTAGGCCTGTCCGGATCCGGCGTGCATCACGCAGGCTGGCGGGTCAGCGGCGGGCGCGGTCCCGCAGATAGGCGGCCGATGCGGCGCGGAACGCCGGAGAGGCCACGCCGTCCACCGGGCCCAGATAGTAGCCCTGCCGCGCCAGCAGCGCCTGCGTTTCCGCGACCGTGGTCGCCGGCGCGATCACCGGCGCGGCGTCAGCTGCGGGGTCCGTCCCAGGCCGGAACGCCTGGACCTCGCGATCCAGCCCGGCGCGCTCGGCGGGCCGCAGCCTCGCCTCAAGGTCCACCTGCTTCTCGCGCGCCGCCAGGTCCCCGGCGTTCGCGGCGATCGAGAACCAGCGATAGGCCTCGCGGAGGTTGCGATCGACGCCCCGACCGGCCTCGTAGAGAAGCCCGAGATTGTACTGCGAATCGACCACCCCGCGCTCGGCCGCGCGGAGGAACCAGGCCGCGGCCCCTTCCGGATCGCGCGGTCCACCATCGCCGGCCATCAGCTGCAGGGCGAGGTTGTGCATGGCGAGGCGGTCCCCGCCGTCCGCCGCGCGCCGCATCCAGGACCGCGCCGCCGCCTTGTCCTTTGGAACGCCAGGCCCCCCCGTCTCGTACAGGCTCGCCAGGTGCATCTGGGCCTGCGCGTCGCCCCGCTCGGCGAGCGCGGTCAGGCGGGGCAGCGCCGCCAGGTTGCGGCTCGCGAGCGCGGTCGCGACGTCTTCGTAGGTTTCGGCGTCCGGCCCCTGGCTGCCGGGTTCGGCCGTCGCCGCCCCAGCGGGCGCATCCCGCCTGGCGACCGGCGGCGGCCGCAAGGCCGGCCGGAACGGCAGGTCATCAAGGACCACGGCCATGACCTGCGGGATCAGTTCGGCGCGGGTGGCGACGAGAAGCCCCGCGCCCGCGACACTCACGACCGACGCGACGCCGGCCACCGCGAGAACGAGACGCAGCCCGGAAGGCTCGCCGGGCGAAGACGTCTCCGCGCGGTCGCTTTCGCCTCGAAAGGCCTTGGAGGCTCCCGAGGTCGCGTCCGAAATCGGGACGGGCAGCGCGGTTCGCGACTGAAGACGCCGGCCGACCCGCTCCAGCGCGGCGGCGAGGTCGGCATCCGCCGCACCGCGGCTTTCGGACCGTTCGGACAGTCGCCGCCCGAGCGCCTCGAGCGACCTGAGCAGGTCCGAGGCGGCCTCCGACGCCAGCGGCCGCGCGCCTTCCGAGCCCAGGCGCGCTTCCACGTCGGCAAGGACCTCCCGCAGCTGCCGAAGCGCCGCCTCGGTCCGCCTCGCCTCCCCCTCTGTCGAAAAGCCCCCTTCGGCCAAGCCTGCGCCCCGTCATCCCGCCGCCGGCGTTGTACACCATTGGAGCCTTGCGGTGACCGCACTCGGCGAACGCCGCAAGGCCAGCCGGCCTACCGCGGCCGTGGGGAGGCGAACAAGTATCGGAAGTTGTAGCGTTTCACCGGCAGGATGGGTCGCCTTGACAGTGACCGAACGCGGTTCCAAAACCGGACACAGCTAACCAAAGGTAAACTTGCGCCCACAACCGGAGGCGCCCTCCAAGTTCTTCTTTCCCCTGACGGGGGAATATTTGGGTGGCGGCAGGATGGGCAAGTCACGGGCAAGTCGCGATGGCTGGCAGGTAAGTCACCCAAGGGATTCGATCATGAACCACCGCATTGCGTTCGCATCAGTCGCCGCCGCCCTCTGCGCCGCCACCTCCGCCAACGCCGCGCCGGTGTCCGCCGACGCCACGGCGAACGCCACGATCGTGGCGCCGAACCAGGTCAGCGCGACGCGCTCGCTCGAGTTCGGCTCGATCGCCCGCCCGACGAACTCCGGCGCGACGACCGTCATCGTGGCTTCGGCCGCGACCGGCACCGCCACGCCCAGCGTCAGCGGCAGCAACGGGTTCGTTCCGACGCCGGGCCAGGCGCGCGCGGCGACCTTCCGGCTGATCGGCACGAACGGCCAGACCTACTCGATCACGACGAACTCGCTCAGCTTCACCGGCGCGTCCGGGAACCTCACCAACATCGCGTCCGAGACCCCGGTCGCCGCCAGCGGGACCCTGAACACCCTCCCCTCCAGCGGGCAGGACGACCTGTTCATCGGCGGCCGCTTCGACATCACTTCGACAACCGCGCTCCAGACCTACACCGGCACCCTGAGCCTGACGGTGAACTTCAACTGACCCTGCAAAGGGCGAGCGGCGCTGTCCTGTCCAGGCGCCGCTCAGCGACTCGCCGGCCATGACGCACGCCGCCAACCTCTCCGCCGTCCTGGTCGTCCTCCTGGGGGCGAACGCAGCGCATGGCGCCGAACGGGCGGCGCAGGCGACCGCGCGTGCGACGATCATCGAGCCCATGGTTCTCCGGATGCAGTGGGCGACGGCCATGCCGAGCGTTCGCGCCGGCGCAGAGGGCGCGGTGTTCGCGGGCCGGATGCCGTCGATGTCCGTGGGCATGATGATGCCGGCCAACGCCCGCCTCATGATCCAGCGCGAGGACGAAACCGGCGAGCCGGTGACGGCGCCCGGCGCGTTCGAGATCGTCTCAGGAGCCGGTGAGACCGTCATCCTGCGGACCAGTGTGGCGGCTGGCCCCGACGCCTTGGACGAGGATCTCGTGGCGGGCGGCGCGCTCGAGGGACGCATGGCGGCGAGCATCGACGTGAGCCGCGGCGTGTTCCTTGCATCCGCCGGAGCAGAGGCGCGGCGCACGCCCGCGGCCCTGCTTGTCACGGTGCAGTACAACTGATGGACACCCGTCCGCTCCTCCTGGTCCTGGCCCTCCTCGCGCCGGGACTGCCTGCTGAGGCCCAGCCGGCGTCCCCGCCTCCCGAGGCGGGACGCCCGAGCGTCAACGCGTTCCTGAACATCACCCCCAAGCGCGTCACGCTCGACAAGACCCGCCGGATCGCCAGCGTCTTCCTCCTGAACCAGGGCTCCGAGCCGGTCACGGTCGATGTGGCGCTCGTCGACCGGGTCATGCTCGCGGACGGGCAGATCTTCGCCGCGGATGACGCCGCTGCCCGGGAGGGCGGTCCGGCCGCTGTCGCGCGTCTCGCGTCGGCCCGGGGCCTGCTTCAGGTCTCGCCGCGTCGCGCAACCCTGCAGCCGGGGCGGCCGCAGACGGTGCGACTTCGTCTGGCGACGCTTCCGGACCAAGCCGGCGAGTTCCGAAGCCATCTGACCGTGACGACGCTTCCACCCAGGGAAACCGGCGCAACGGCCGAGGCGGCGGCGGGGCCGGCGGCCAACGAACTCAGCTTCCGCATCAGCACGGTCTTCGGGCTCTCCGTCCCCGTCATCGTCCGGAATGCGGAGCCCGACGTGGCCGCCGCGTTCGAAGGCGTGCGCCTGGAGTTCATGGAGGTCTCGGTCGACGGCCGCGCGCCGCCGCGCCGTACGGCCGTGGTCGCTCTCGACCTGGTCCGTCGCGGCAAGAGTTCGGTCTACGGGAATTTCGAAGTCCGCGTGGCCGGGGCGAAGAAGGACGCCGAGCCGCTGGGAATCGCCCGGGGCGTAGGGGTGTACCCCGAGGTCGACCGTCGTGCGGTGAGGATTCCGCTGACCCGCGTCCCGGCGCCGGGCGAGGCGCTGGAACTGACCTTCACGGACGACGACACGTCACCGGGGACGGTCCTTGCCAAAGCGGCGCTCTAGCCGGGCCGCACCCGTAGCCGCCGCGCTCCTCATCCTGCTGCATGGGGCGGCGGCGCGGGCAGCCGAGCCTCTTCCCGCGCCTGAAGCGGCCCCGGATCCCGCGAGCCTGCTCCTGGTGTCGGTCTCCCTGGACGGCCTGACCCTTTCCGAAGGCCTTGGCGCCTATGGCGACCCATCCGACCCGCTGCTTCCGGTGGGGGAGATCGCGCGCCTGCTGGAGGCCGACATCGACGTCTTTCCCGCCGAGCGCAGGATCGTCGGCCGCGTGGGTCAGGCCCGCCGCTCGCTCGTGGTGGACGTCGCCGCGGCCCTGGCGCGGACCGGAGGTCGAGACCTGCCGCTGGCCCCGGGCGACGTCGCGATCACCCCGACAGAGATGTACCTGCGCGCCTCGGTGCTGGGGACGCTCCTCGATGTCGCGATCGATGCGGCCCCCGAAGACCTGGCTCTGCACCTGCGGGCCCGGGAGAAGTTCCCGGTGCAGGCCCGCCTGACCCGGCTCGCGAGCCGGCCGGACGGCGGAGGGATCGCGACGGAGCCGGAGCCGCTGCGAGTCAGCCAGCCCTACGCCCTGTTCACGCCGCCCGGCGCCGACGTGATCCTCGACACGGGGGTGCAGTCCCGCTCGAGCGGCCGGACGTTCAGGTACGACATCCGGCTCGCCGGCGATTTCCTCTGGAGCAATGTCCAGGCCTACCTCGGATCCGACGAGGAGGGCCGCGCCACGAACGCGCGTTTCCTGCTCCAGCGCCGGTCGATCGAGGGCGACATGCTGGGGCCCATCCATGCGCGGGAGGCCAGCCTCGGCGACACCTATTCGCCCGGGCTCCCGATCGGCCCGCGGAGCATCGCCGGCCGCGGGTTCTCCTTTTCGACGGCGCCGCTCGAGCAGAGCAGCGTCTTCAACCGCATCGACCTGCGGGGCGAACTTCCGCCCGGCTTCGACGTGGAACTGTACGTCAACGACGTCCTGAAGAGCAGCACGAACCAGGCCGTGAACGGTCGGTTCGAGTTCCTCGACGTGCCCCTGTCGCCAGGCCTCAATGTGGTGCGGGTCGTCACCTACGGTCCGCGGGGCGAGCGGCAGGAGGAGGTGCAGGTCATCAACGTGGGCGCCGGCCTCCTGCGCACCGGCGATGCCCACCTGGCGTTCGGCATCGTCGAACAGGGCCGCGCAGTGTTCGAACCCCGCCGCACCGGGCAGGCGATCATCGGAGACACCGACGTGTTCCGCGTGGGCGGGACCCGCGCGGTCGCATCGCTGAACTATGGCCTCACCGACCTCGTGACCCTCAGCGCCGGCGTCGCGAGGACGCCCGGCGTCCGAGACCGCGACGCCGACGTGCTGACCCTGGGCGCGCGCACCTCGTTCATGGGGCTGGCCACCCAGGCCGACGCCGGGTGGGACAGCCGCGGCGGGCGCGCCCTGTCGCTGGGCGCGGCCGGCATGTGGGGCGGCGTCTCGGGCGTCCTGCGGCACGCCGAGTACCGCGACGGGTTCCTCGACGAGAACAACCTCGCCTTCAACGCGACGCTCGCGATGCGGCGGCGGACAGAGCTGACGTTCGACTCGAGCCTCGGCCTTCGCGGCCGTATCGTTCCCATCTCGATGCGGGCGCTGAGAAACTCCTACGCCGACGGCTCTCACGACTTCCTGGCCGCGGCGCGCGCGTCCTCCAGCGTGGGTCAGGTCCTGCTGTCGACAGGCCTGGAGTACACGCGCCAGGCCTACCGTCCCGCGCCGGTGGCGGAGACGCTGCGCGGCTACATCGCCGCGTCCACGTTCCGGAACTACAAGTGGCAGATCCGCACGACGTTCGACTACGACGTCCTGCCGGACTTCCGGGCCCGCTTCCTCGCGGTCACCGTGGACCGCCGGCTTACGGACGCCTGGTCGGTGCGGTTCGGTCTCGGACAGCCCCTGGACGACCTTGACCGGTGGAACCTGGTGCTGTCGTCCATCTTCGCCACCCGCTACGGCGACTTCGCCATCACGGGAGAGTACGACAACGCCAACCACGACTATCGGCTCGCCGGGCAGTGGAACTTCGGCCTCGGGTACGATCCGGCGCGGCGGAGCTACGAACTGATGCGCAGCGGACCCGGCGCCGGCGGCTCGGTGCTCTTCAACGCCTTCATCGACGACAACGGCGACGGGATACGCCAGGCCGGCGAGGCGCCCGCGCCCAAGGTCGGGCTGGACGGGGCGGGCCAGCGCGGCCTCGTCACCGGCGCCGACGGCCGCCTCTTCGTGACCGGGCTGGGTGGAGGACCTACCGCCTCGCTCGACGTCGACCTCAACGGCATCGACAACCCGTCCGTGGCGGCGCCGCCCACGAAGATCATGCTTCGCCCGCGCCCCGGGGGCGTGACCCGCGTGGACTATCCGCTTCGCCCGACCGGCGGCGTGGCGGTGAAGGTCGAACTGCTGCGCGACGATGGCCAGCGCGTCGGCCTCGCCTCGGTCCGCCTCCGGCTGGTGCGCGCCGACGGTCACATCGTCGAGGCGGTAACGGAATTCGATGGCTCGGCCGTCTTCGACGCCGCGCCCGTGGGGACCTATCGTCTGCAGCTCGATCCGAACCAGGCCGGGAGGTTGCGGATGCGCCTGCTGGAACAGCCTGACGTCACCATCGCCGGCAATGGCGACTACGCCCCGGACGTCACGGTGCAGGTGCGCTTCGATCCGGCCCCCGCAGAAACCGTCGTGGCGAAGGCAGGGGCAGCGCAATGAGGCGGTGGCGGCGAGCGCCGGCCGCAGGGGGCCTGGCCGTCATCATGGCCCTGGGAGGCCCTGCCGCCTCGGTCGCGGCCAACTACACGCTGAACATCACCGGCCCTATGGACATCGGCACGGTCGCCGCCGCCGCGAGCGGCGACACGGTGTTCCGGATCGACGCAGGCAGCGGCGCCGTGAGCGTCGCCAGCGGCGCCGGACGGCGGATCTCCACGGCGAGCGCGCGCGCCCAGGTGAACGTCACTTGCCGTCCCTCCCGGGCCGCCGACACCGACTGCACCACCAGGACCGTGAGAATCCGCATCGGCACGATCGGCGCCCTCACGGGCCGCGCCCGCGCCTTCTCGACCTTCTATGTCGCCAACGGGACCGCCAGCATCGTGGCGCCGCCGAGCGGCGTGATGCCGATCACCCTGGAACTCGCGCCCCTCGGGAACAACAGCGCCCGCAACTTCTTCGTCGGGGCCGATTTCCCCGTCGCCGGCGACGAGTCGGGCCTTGCGAGCGGCAACGGCGAGAACGCCTTCTACGTTTACGTGGTGAACGCCACCGACCAGATGATCGCCGGCGATACCGACAAGGGCCGCGTGCGCGCGCTCCGGTCGGTCTCGGTGTCCAGCACATCCAATCTCGGATTCGGCCGCATCCAGCGCCCGACGACGGGAACCAACACCATCACCCTCAACGCGACCTCCGGCGCCCGGACGATGACCGGCGGGGGCAACGCGTTCGCCTATCCGACGCCCGCCCCCACGCGTGGCGCATTCACCATCGCCGGCGAGGGAGGCCAGCAGGTCTCGATCTCCGTGCCTTCGAACCTGACCCTTTCGGGACCGGCCGACCTCGGCGTCGTGCTGACGGACACCGCGCCCGCCACGCGCAACCTCAGCGGCGCGCTCGGCGCCGCGGGAACATACAGCTTCACCGTCGGCGGCAGCTTCACGCTTAATCCAACCACGCCGGTCGGCACGTATTCCGGAGTGTTGACGGTGACCGTCGACTACAATTGAGGCCCCTTGCGTTCAGACGACCGCAGGTATTCAACTCCCCAGCGTCCCACCCCCCGACGAGGTAGACCGACATCATGAAGCGCATCGCCATCGCCGCCGCCGTCGCCACCGCGCTGGCAACGCCCGCCGCCGCCGCTCTGAAGCCGGGCGACAAGGCGCCGATGTTCACGGCTCCGGGGTTCCTGGCGGGCGACGCCATCCAGCTCTCGCTCGCCGAAGCGCTGAAGAAGGGACCGGTGGTGCTCTACTTCTTCCCCTCGGCGTACACGAAGGGCTGCAATCTCGAGGCGCACCTGTTCTCGCAGGCCGCCGACCAGTTCAAGGCGCAGAAGACGACGGTCATCGGCGTCACCGCAGGCGCGGTGAACCGCCTGGCGGAGTTCTCCAAGGACACCGAGACCTGCGGCGGCAAGTTCGCCGTCGCCGCCGACCCGGGCGCGAAGATCGCCAAGCAGTACGACGCCGTGCTGACGATGAAGCCGGACTGGTCCGACCGGACATCCTATGTGATCGCGCCGAACGGTCAGGTGCTGCACGCCTACTCCAAGCTGGACCCGTCCGAGCACGTCACCCAGACGCTGAACGCGGTGAAGGCGTTCAACGCCAAGCGCAGGTAGGCGCGCGGCCGGAGCCTGGCCGCCGGACTGGAAAACCCTTGCCCTCGTGAGGGATTTCACGTAATCGCGCGCCCTTCACGGAGGGCGGTCCTCGCGAAATCGTTCGCGGCCAGGATCCATCGTGACCGGCGGGCTTCCGCCGCCGGCCGCGCCGCCTTCCATAGCGGAAGAAGGAACCTATGGCGCTCTACGAGCACGTCGTCATTTCGCGGCAGGATATCTCGCCGCAGCAGGCCGAAGCCCTCAACGATCAGCTGAAGCACCTCATCGAGGAAGGCGGCGGCAACGTCGCCAAGATCGAGTACTGGGGCCTGCGCAACCTCACCTATCGGATCAAGAAGAACCGCAAGGGTCACTACTCCCTGCTCGCCATCGACGCTCCGGCCGACGTGGTGAAGGAGATGGAACGCCAGCTGTCGATCAACGAAGACGTGCTGCGCTACATGACCGTGCGCGTCGAAGAGCTCGACCTGGAGCTCTCGCCGATCCTCGCCCGCCGCGATCGCGACCGCGAACGCCGCGACGACGTCCCGCAATTCTAGGAAAGGGAGGATCTCGGATGACTGACGAAACCTCCGCCGCCCCGGCCCCGGCCGCCGGCGCCTCCGCAGGCGGCGCGCGCCGCCCGTTCTTCCGCCGCCGCAAGGTGTGCCCGTTCTCCGGCGCCAACGCCCCGAAGATCGACTACAAGGACGTCAAGCTCCTGCAGCGCTACGTTTCCGAGCGCGGCAAGATCGTGCCGTCGCGGATCACCGCGGTGTCCGCCAAGAAGCAGCGTGAGCTGGCCAAGGCCATCAAGCGCGCCCGCTTCCTGGCGCTGCTCCCCTACGTCGTGAAGTAAGGGAGCCGCACAGATGAAAGTCATTCTGCTCGAACGGCTGGAAGGCTGGGGCACGCTCGGCGACGTCGTGAACGTCAAGGACGGCTACGCCCGCAACTTCCTGCTGCCCCGCCAGAAGGCGCTTCGCGCCAACGCGGCGAACCTGAAGGTCTTCGAAGCCCAGCGCGCCGAGATCGAGGCCCGCAACGCCAAGGCCAAGGACGCCGCCGGCAAGGCCGGTGAGAAGCTCGACGGGACGTCCTACGTGATGATCCGCCAGGCGGGCGAAAGCGGCCAGCTGTACGGCTCGGTCGCCGGTCGCGACGTGGCCGACGCGGTCAACGCCGAAGGCGGCAAGATCGAGCGCTCGATGGTCGTGCTGGACAAGCCGATCAAGACGCTCGGCCTGCACGAGGTGAAGGTGCGCCTGCATTCGGAAGTGACGGTCACCGTCACCCTGAACATCGCGCGCAGCCAGGACGAAGCCGAGCGCCAGGCGCGCGGCGAGAACGTGATCTCCTCGCAGTTCGAGGAAGAGCGCATCGCGGCCGAACAGGCCGCGGCCGACCTCCTCGAGGGCGGCGCGGGCCAGCTGGCGCAGGAGTTCGCCGGCGCGGAGGGGTAAAGCCCTTCGGATCGTCGAAGACATCGCGGCGCGGGGCCTGCCCCGCGCCGCTTTTCTTTGGCCCAAACGTCGGAGCCGGGCGGCGAGCGCGCCCGTCGGCGAGGCTGATCCTGCCGATCTACGTCCGATTCTGACGGGGCTCCGCAGGACGGTGCCGGTTCCCGTCCGCACCTGCGGCAGGACGTCACAGCCCAGCTTTTCCACAGGCCGAAAATGTGTGTGGAGGAAGGGTGAAGCGAGCGCCTGCCGCAGTCCCTGGAGGCGCGACCTTCATGTATCCGTCACGCATGGCCATCGTCCCGGCGCTCGACCTTCGCCCCCCCTCTCCTTCGAACGACGTCGCCGTGGCGCGGGCGCCCTCCAACGTGGAAGCCGAGCAGGCCTTGCTCGGCGCGCTCCTGTACGACAACGCCGCGTTCGAGCGGCTGGGCGACCACCTGCAGGCCCGGCATTTCTACGAGCCCTTCCACCAGCGCCTGTTCGCCGCGGTGGAGACCAACATCCGCAAGGGCGCGCTGGCCGAGCCGATCCTGCTGGCCGAGCAGTTCGCGTCCGACCCCGCGTTCCAGGAGCTGGGCGGCGTCCGGTATCTGGCGGACCTCGTGGACCGCGCGCCGCCGGCCGCCAACGCGCCCGACTACGCCAACGCTATCTACGACCTGGCGCTGCGCCGCGACCTGATCCGCATCGGGGGCGAGATCACGACCACCGCCCAGCAGGGCGACGCCGAGCTCGACGCCCGGGACCAGATCGAGGCGGCGGAGCAGCAGCTGTACCAGCTGGCCGAGACCGGCGGCGTCTCGTCGGGGTTCGTCAACTTCTCCGACGCCCTGCAGGGCGCCCTGGCGATGGCCGCCGAGGCCCACAGCCGCGACGGCGGCCTGGCCGGGCTTTCGACAGGCCTCATCGACCTCGACCAGAAGATCGGCGGCCTGCACCCGTCCGACCTCGTGATCCTGGCCGCGCGGCCGTCGATGGGAAAGTCGTCGCTGGCCTGCAACATCGGCTTCGACGTCGCGCGCAACTACGCCTGGGAGCCCCAGCCGGACGGGTCGAAGAAGACGGTGCGCGGCGGCGTCGTCGCCTTCTTCTCGCTGGAAATGTCGGCCGAGCAGCTGGCGCTGCGCCTGCTCGCCGAGGTGTCCGGCGTGTCGGGCGACCGCCTCCGCAAGGGCGAGATCGACGCCATGGAGTTCGGCCGCGTCCGCGACGCCGCGCTGGAGATCCAGGAGGCCCCGTTCTACATCGACGACACCGGCGGCATCACGCTCGCCAAGCTGACGGCGCGGGCCCGGCGGCTGAAGCGCATGACGGGCCTGGATCTCCTGATCGTCGACTACCTGCAGCTCATCACCACGGGCTCGGGCGGCCCCGACAACCGGGTGCAGGAGATCTCGATGATCACCCAGGGCCTGAAGGCGCTGGCCAAGGAGCTGGCGATCCCCGTCATCGCGCTCTCGCAGCTCAGCCGCCAGGTGGAGAATCGCGAGGACAAGAAGCCGCAGCTCTCGGACCTGCGCGAATCCGGCTCGATCGAGCAGGACGCCGACATGGTGATGTTCATCTACCGCGAGAGCTACTACCTCAGCCGCATGGAGCCGCGGGAAGGCACCGAGGAGCACTTCAAGTGGCAGGAGCAGATGGATCAGGTGAAGGGCCTTGCCGAGGTCATCATCGGCAAGCAGCGCCATGGTCCGATCGGCACCGTCCGGCTCAGCTTCAACGAAGACCTCACCAAGTTCGGCAACCTCGCCCGTGACGCCAGCCGCTACGACCCCCACTAGGCGCTCATGACCGCGCTGGACCGCGCACGGCTCGTCATCGACCTCGACGCCCTCGCCCACAATCGCGCGGTCCTGGCCGCCGAGGCCGCGGGCGCGGAGGTCGCCGCCGTGGTGAAGGCGGACGGTTATGGCCTCGGCGCGACGCCCGTCGCACGGCGCCTCCTGGCCGAAGGCGTCACGCGCTTCTTCGTCGCCCGGCTCGCCGAAGGCGAGGCGCTGCGCTCGGCCCTGGGGCGCAACGCCACGATCTATGTGCTCGACGGCCTGCTGCCGGGCTCGGCCGACCGCCTGAGCGCATCGGGCCTGACGCCCGTCCTCGCGACGCCCGCCCAGGTCGCCGCCGCGGCCGGCTTCCCGGGATCCCTCGCCATCCAGGTCGATACCGGCATGCACCGGCAGGGGCTTACCCTGGACGACGCCCGCAGGCTTGCGGGCGCGGTCGAGGTCGACCTGGTGATGAGCCACCTGGGGTCGGCCAGCGAGCCTCGCGACGCCCGGAACGCGGCCCAACTCGAACTCTTCCGGGCGGCGCGCGCCCTGTTCCCGGCGGCCAAGGCGAGCCTCGGCGCCTCTGCCGGCGCATTCCTGGGACCTGACTACCGCTATGACGTGGTCCGCGGCGGGATCAGCCTGTACGGCGGCGGTCCCGAAGACCGGCCCGACCCCAGGCTGAAGGCCGTGGCCACGCTCACGGCGCCGTTGCTCGACGTGCGAAACCTGCAGGCGGGCGACAGGGTCAGCTACGGCGAGGTGTTCACGGCCGACCGGGCGATGCGGGTCGGCATCGTGGGGGCGGGGTATGCGGACGGCATCGTGCGGTCGGCGGCGGGCAAGGCCCGCGTGTGGGCTGGGGGCCGCCCGCGCCGCCTGCTCGCCGTCAACATGGACCTTTCGATCATCGAGCTCGACGACGCGCCTGCGTCGGGAGCGCCGGTCGAGATTCTCGGCGAGAACGCGCGCCTCGACGACCTCGCCCAGGCTGCCGGCACCGTCGCGCACGAGATCCTGGTGCGGCTGAGCACGCGGGCCGAGCGCATCTACCGCGGCGCGTAGGGGACCGCGAGGGGGCCGCCGGCCTCCGCCGCCCAGTCCGCCAGCATCGCCCTCGCGAACGCCAGCGCCAGGGTGAAGATCAGGATCACCGCGAAGGCCGTCAGCGCCCGGTCCTGCGGTATCCGCATCACGCTGAGGAGGCCCAGATAGAGAGCATACAGGCTGTACAGCCCCGCCAGGATGACCACCGGCAACTCGAGGCCGGGGACGAGCCGGGCGAGGCCTCCCAGCCAGCTCGCGGTCGCGGCATAGACCACCAGGTTCGTCGCCTCCGGCCAGCCTCCCTCGCCGCCGAAGCGGGGCGCGATCAGGGCGACGAGCCCGGAGAGGATGACGACGGCGGCGAGCGTGGCCATGTAGCCGGCCACTGCGCTGAGAACGATGCCCGTCGGACTCATCCGGACGCCGACGTCGGCGATGCCGAAGCCGAACATGAGGCCGCCCGCGACCCCGCACGCGCCGGGTACGAGCGCCAGGGGCGCGGCATAGCCGAGCAGCAAGGCCCGCGGCGCAGAAGGGTCGGCCGCGATCCTGGCCCACGTCCGCCCCGGTCGGACCAGGATGCCCAGTCCGCGCGCCACCATCTCCGCACCGCGCGGCGTCATGTACGCCTCTCCAACGCCGGACCGGCGCGATGCCTACCACATCTGGCGGCGGAGCCAGGAGCCCCGGGCGCGAACCTTCGCCCGCGACAGACCGTTGGGCCAGGGTCGGTTAGACTCGCACATTCGAATCAGCATCAGGCCCAAGGGATTCCATGGCCCGCGACGGCGCCGTCTACGCCTGTCAGTCCTGCGGGGCCGTGCAGACCCGCTGGACCGGGCAGTGCCCGGCCTGCGGCGCCTGGAACACCCTCGTCGAGGAACTCACGAGCCGTCCGCCCGGGGCGCTGAAGGCCACCAAGGCCACCCGCAAGGCGCCTCTCGCCTTCGAGGGTCTGGACGCGGAGACCCCTGCCCCGCCGCGGATCGCCACCGGGGTCGACGAGTGGGACCGCGTCTGTGGCGGCGGCGTGGTGCCGGGCTCGGCCATCCTGGTGGGCGGCGATCCGGGTGTCGGCAAATCGACCTTGCTGCTGCAGGTGGCGGCCAGCGCCGCCCGGCGCGGCGCGCGCTGCGCCTATATCTCGGGCGAGGAAGCCATCGAGCAGGTGCGAAGCCGCGCGCAGCGCATGGGCCTCGCCGACGCCCCCGTGAAGCTCGCGGCCGAGACCGCGCTCCGCAGCATCCTGGACGGACTCAAGTCCGAGCCCTTCGACCTGGTGGTCATCGATTCCATCCAGACCATGTGGAGCGACGCGCACGAGGCGGGGCCAGGCTCGGTCACCCAGGTGCGCGCCGCGGCCGGCGAACTGGTGCGCCTGGCCAAGAAGCGCGGGCTCGCCGTTATTCTCGTCGGCCACGTGACCAAGGAGGGGGCCATCGCCGGGCCGCGCGTGGTCGAGCACATGGTCGACGCCGTCTTCGCCTTCGAGGGCGAGCGGGGCTACCCCTTCCGCATCCTGCGCGGCGCCAAGAACCGTTTCGGCGCGACCGATGAGATCGGCGTCTTCGAGATGGGCGACGCCGGGCTCTCCGAGGTCAAGAACCCCTCGGCGCTGTTCCTGGACACCTCGGGAGAACGCGCCGCCGGCGCCGCGGTCTTCGCGGGCATCGAGGGCTCGCGCCCCGTGCTGGTCGAGATCCAGGCGCTGGTCGCGCCGTCTGCGTACGGCACGCCGCGGCGCGCCGTCGTGGGATGGGATTCCGGCCGCCTCGCCATGATCCTGGCGGTGCTCGAGGCGCGCTGCGGGCTCTCGTTCGGCGATCGCGACGTGTACCTGAACGTCGCCGGCGGCCTGCGCATCTCGGAGCCCGCGGCGGACCTCGCCGCCGCCGCAGCGCTCGCGTCGTCCGCGTTCGATGTCGCCCTGCCCCAGGACTGCGTCGTCTTCGGGGAGATCAGTCTCTCGGGAGACGTGCGCCCCGTCAGCCGCATGGATGCGCGCCTGAAGGAGGCGGCCAAGCTGGGATTCCGCCGGGCGCTGGGCCCGACGGGCCTCGACAAGCCCGGCCTTCCCGTCACCGGCGCCTCGCGCCTCGCCGACGCCATACAGCGCATCCATGATGGCGCTCTGGACCCCACGTGACGCAGCTCGATCTCCTTGTCCTGGCCCTCCTGGGCGTCTCCGCCGCCGTCGGCTTCGTGCGCGGGGCGGTGCGCGAGGTGTTCGCCCTGCTGGCGTTGGTGCTGGCCGCGGGGCTCGCGGTCTTCGGGCTGCCGGCCTTCGGGCCCATGGTCCGCGAGGTGGTCCAGCCGGACTGGCTCGGGACGATCGCCACGCTCGTGCTGGTCTTCGCCGCCGCCTTCATCGCCCTGCGGCTGATCGGCGCGGGCCTCGCGCGGAGCGTCCAGAAGACCCAGATGCTCGGCTTCCTCGACCGCTCGCTGGGCCTGCTCATCGGGCTCGGCCGCGGCCTCATCGTCCTGGGCGCCCTCTACCTGATGTTCAACGCCGCCACCCCGGAGGACCTGCGCCCGCGCTGGATCACCCAGGCGCAGACCTGGCCCCTGGCGGCCAACATGGGCAGGCTGCTCGACGAGCTGGCGCCGAAGGGGCTCGATGTCGCAGGCCGCCTGAAACCCGCCTTCGACCGCGCGGTCTCAGGTGACAATACGACGACAGAGGGGTACGAGGCCCGCGAACCCGCAGTCCCCGACCGCCCGGAGCGATCCCGATGAGCCAGCAGCATGAGCGTTGGTCACCGCCGATGCGCGACCCGGACGACGACACCCCGCGGCTGGAATGCGGCGTCTTCGGCATCTACGACACCGCTGAGGCGTCCGGCATCACCGCCCTGGGCCTCCACGCCCTGCAGCACCGGGGTCAGGAAGCCTGCGGCATCGCCAGCTTCGACGGACACCGGTTCCACACCGAGCGGCACATGGGCTACGTCGGCGACGCCTTCGGGGGCGGCGACCTCGACCGCCGTCTCCCGGGTCGCCAGGCCATCGGCCACACGCGCTACTCCACCGCGGGCGGCAGCTTCCTGCGCAACGTGCAGCCCATGTTCGCCGACCTCGAGGCCGGCGGCATCGCCCTGGCGCACAACGGCAACCTGACGAACTTCCTGACCCTGCGCGAACAGCTCGTGTCGGAAGGCTCGATCTTCCAGTCCACGTCGGATTCGGAGGCGATCCTTCACCTCATCGCGCGCTCCCGCCGGCCCAAGTTCCTGGACCGCTTCACCGAGGCGCTGCAGCAGCTCGAGGGCGGTTACGCGCTCGTGGCCATGACCAACAAGAAGCTCGTCGGCGTCCGCGACCCGCTGGGCATCCGCCCGCTCGTGCTGGGCGACCTCAACGGCAAGGCGGTGTTCGCCTCCGAGACCTGCGCCCTGGACATGATCGGCGCGCGCTTTGTCCGCGACGTCGAGCACGGCGAGATGGTGGTGGTCGACGAGAAGGGCCTGCGCAGCTTCCGGCCCTTCCCGGCGCAGCAGGCCCGCCCCTGCATCTTCGAGTACGTCTATTTCGCCCGGCCGGACTCGGTCGTGAACGGGCGATCCATCTACGAGGTGCGCAAGCGCATGGGCCGCCGGCTTGCGCAGGAGACCCTGGCCGGCATCGACGTCGACGTGGTGGTCCCGGTGCCGGATTCCGGCGTTCCCGCCGCGCTCGGCTTCGCGCAGGAAGCCGGCAAGCCCTTCGAGATGGGCATCATCCGCAACCACTACGTCGGCCGCACCTTCATCCAGCCCACCCAGGGCGAGCGCGAGCTCGGCGTCCGCATGAAGCTGGCGCCCAATCGCGCCGTGCTCGCCGGCAAGAAGGTCCTGCTGGTCGACGATTCCATCGTGCGCGGCACGAACTCCGTGCGGGTTGTCCGCATGGTGCGCGAAGCCGGCGCGAAGGAAGTCCATCTGCGCTCGGCCTCGCCGCCGATCAAGTGGCCGGACTACTATGGCATCGACATGCCCGATCGCGGCAAGCTGCTGGCGGCCAACCACAGCGTCGACGAGATCGCCCGCATCCTGGGCGTGGACTCCATGGGCTACCTCTCCGTCGAGGGGCTGTACGGGGCCATGGACACGGTCCGCAACAACGCCCAGCCGCAGTTCACCGACCACTACTTCACCGGCGAGTACCCCACCCGGCTGCTCGACAAGGAGATCGCGGAAGGCCGCAACGAGCTGGTCGAGCGCCAGCTCTCCTTCCTGGTCGACGCGTGACGGCGTCCGCCTCGGGCGGGTGGCGCACCCGCCTGAAGCCCGACTGGTACCTCATCCTGATCCTGCTGGCCGCCGTGGTGGCGTCCGTCCTGCCCGCGCGGGGAGACTTCGCGGTCGGTCTGAGCTGGGTCAGCAAGATCCTGATCGCCCTGGTGTTCTTCCTCCATGGCGCCCGGCTGTCGCGAGAGGCCGTGATCCGCGGCCTGACGCACTGGCGGCTCCACCTGACCATCCTCGCGGCGACCTTCGCCCTCTTCCCGCTGCTCACCGTGGGACTGGCCGCCCTCCCCGCCTGGATCACCCCGCCCGAGATCGCGACTGGCCTGATCCTGCTGGGCTGCCTGCCCTCGACGATCCAGAGTTCCATCGCGTTCGTGAGCGTGGCGCGCGGCAACGTGGCGGCCGCCGTGGCCGCCGCCTCCGCGTCGAACATGCTGGGCGTCTTCCTCGCGCCTCTCCTCGCCAGCCTGCTGCTGCACGCGGGCGG
>NZ_JAEUMN010000093.1 GCF_016793225.1 Phenylobacterium sp. | reverse complement strand
CCCCGGGCGGTCGTCCCGGTCGTCGTAGAGCGGGTCCACGCCCGCCGCCGTCAGCGCCTTGTAGGCCCGCTCGCAGACCTCGTCGCAGGCGCTGTCGCCGGCGCGCAGGTTGAGCACCGCCGCCCCGAAGGGCGCCACGCTATCGGGCCAGATGATCCCGGCCTGGTCGTGGCTCGCCTCGATGATGGCGCCGGCCAGGCGCGAGACGCCCACGCCGTACGACCCCATCTGGACGTTGACCTCCTTGCCGTCCGGCCCGGCCACCTTCGCGCCCATGGGCTTCGAATACTTCTCGCCGAAGTAGAAGATGTGGCCTACCTCGATGCCGCGGGCGGTCATCCGCTTGTCCTCGGGCAGAGCCTCGTAGCGGGCGGGCTCGTGCATCTCGTCCGACGCCGCGTACAGGCTGGTGCGCTGGTCGACCATCGGCTGCAGGTCGCCGTCCCAGTCGATGTCCGGGCCGGGCGCGCCCATTTCCACCAGGTCGCGGTGCGCGAAGACCTGGCTCTCCCCCGTCTCGGCCAGGATGATGAACTCGTGGCTGAGGTCGCCCCCGATGGGCCCGGTGTCGGCGCGCACCGGGATCGCCTTCAGGCCCAGGCGCGCATAGACGTTGAGGTAGGCCAGGAACATCCGGTTGTAGGCCCGCCGCGCGCCCGCCTCGTCGAGGTCGAAGGAGTAGGCGTCCTTCATCAGGAACTCGCGGCCGCGCATGACGCCGAAGCGGGGTCGGCGCTCGTCCCGGAACTTCCACTGGATGTTGTAAAGATTCAGCGGCAAGTCCTTGTACGACTTGACATAGCTGCGGAAGATGTCGGTCACGACCTCCTCGGCCGTGGGCCCGAACAGCAGCTCGCGCTGGCTCCGGTCGAAGATGCGCAGCATCTCGTCCCCGTAGTCGTCGAACCGGCCGCTCTCCTTCCACAGGTCCGCCAGCTGGATCGTCGGCATCAGGATCTCGACGGCGCCGGCGCGGTCCATCTCCTCGCGGACCACCTGCTCGATCTTCTTCAGAACCTTAAGTCCCAGCGGCAGCCAGGCGTAGATGCCCGCGGCCTCCTGCCGGATCATGCCGGCGCGGAGCATGAGCTGGTGCGACACGATCTGCGCGTCGGCAGGCGCCTCGCGAAGCGTGGGCATGAAGTACCGCGAAAGACGCATGGGATTCCTGGGACTGTCCGACGAAGGCGCCCTGATACCCTTGCCGCCGGAACCTTGGCAACGATGTGGCGGGGAAGTGGTTGCCTCAGGCGACCTGCGGCAGCGGCGGCAGCTTCACCAGTCCAAGCTGCACCACGGCGAACAGGATCACCCAGAGCACCGCCGACACCCAGGTCGTGGTGAGGAACTTCCGCTTCAGCTTGGGATCGACCGGGGCGCCGGGATCCCCGCCGTCCCCCCTGTCGATGCCGGCTTCCGCGTGGCTGACCACGCCCAGCGGAAGGACGGCGAACAGCACCGTCCACCAGAGGACGAGATAGATGCCGATCCAGGTGATCGGGTTCATCTCAGTGGGCGTCCTTCGGGGTTTCCATGAGCTCGACGAGGACGCCGCCCATGTTCTTCGGGTGCACGAAGATCACCGGCGTGCCGTGCGCGCCGATGCGGGGATTGCCGCCGTTGAGGACCGTCGCGCCCTTGGCCGCCATGTCGTCGCGGGCGGCGATGATGTCCTCCACCTCGAAGCAGATGTGGTGTTGCCCGCCGGCCGGGTTCTTCTCGAGGAAGCCCTTCAGGGGCGAGGCGTCGCCGTGCGGCTCGATCAGCTCGATCTGGCTGTTCGGCAGGTCCACGAAACAGACCCAGACGCCCTGCTCGGGCATGGCGAACTTCTCGCCGATCTTCGTGGCGCCCAGGACGTCGCGGTAGAGCGCGACCGACTGCTCGATGGAGGGCGTAGCGACGCCCACGTGGTTCAGTTTCCCGATCATGCCGCCCCTATACGCCGTCGGCGCGATCCGCGCGAGATCACGTCGCGGAAGCAGGCAGCGGCGCCGGGGCGATGCCGCCCAGGCCGTCCGACGCGAAGACGGCGCCCGCCTGCAGGAGCGCCTGGATGCGGGCCGGCTCGATCCCCCAGTCCCGCAGCACCTCCACCGTGTGTTCGCCGATGTCGGGCGTCGGACGACGGCCAAGGACCGGCGTCCGCGCGAAGTCGGCGTAGCCGCGCACGGTGATCATCGGCCCCAGCCGGGCATGCTCCCACGCGTCCAGGAAGCCGTTCTCGAGCAGCCAAGGGTCCTGCAGCGCCTCGGCGCTGCGCAGGACCGGCGCGGCGGGCACGCCTGCGGCCAGGAGGCTCTGCAGCAGCGGGCCCCGTTCACGCCCGGCCAGGGCGGCCTCAAGCCGTTCGGCCACCTCGCCGTCCCGCGGCGCCAGCAGCGGCGCCGGGCCGAGATCGACGTCCAGCGCCTGGCCCAGCGCATGCGCCTCGGCGTCGGTGTCGCAGGCGATCCCGATCCATCCGTCCGCGCAGGCGTAGTACCGATGCGTCGCGCGCACGCCGAGGCAGTCCTCCCCGCCGAGGTCGTTCGGCGGCCGGCCGTCGTAGGTCACCATCTCGCCGAGCTGGAACAGCAGGCTCTGCGCCAGCAGGCTGGTCTTGATCTCCTGCCCGACGCCCGTCCGCCCGCGCGCATGCAGCGCCGCGACCACGGACGACGTCACGACGGACGCCGTGGCCACGTCGTTCATCGGGATGGTGAGGAGAATGGGATCGCCCTCCCCGCCCTGCGCCGCCTGCATCCCGCCTTCGGCCTGCAGCAGGGGATCGAAGCCGGGCAGCGCCGCGCGCTGGCCCTGGTCGCCGTACGCGTTGATCGAGCACGAGATGATCCGCGGATTCACCGCCCGCAGGGCCTCGTAGTCGATCCCCAGCTTCGCGCGAACGCCCAGCCGGTAGTTGTCGATCACCACGTCGGCGGTCCGGGCCATCTCCAGGAAGAGCTCGCGCGCGCCTGGCGCCCGCAGGTTCAGCCCGAGCGCCCGGCTCCCGCGGTTGTACATCAGGAACCCCGGACCGTCGGATCGGAAGGGGTCCGCCTCGGGGGGCTCGACCTTGATCACGTCGGCGCCCAGGTCGCTCAGCAGCGCGCCCGCGAAGGCCCCCGCGATGACGGTGCCCAGGTTCAGCACCTTCACCCCGGCGAGCGGCGCCGCTGTCGGGGCGGCGGCCGGCGGCGACGCCGGCTTCGCGGGCCACTGCGGCGGCGCCTCGACCGCTTCGGGCAGGCCGCGGATCGACGCCGGCGTCTCGGACAGCCGCGCCGGCGGGGCCGGCATCGCCACCGCGCCGTGCCGCGCGTGCGGGAACGTCAGGCGCATCCCGGCCTCTGCGACGGTCTCGCTCGCGAACCAGGTCTCGCGGCGCCGGACCGGACCGCAGGGCACGTCGTTCGCGCGCAGGGCCTCCAGCCACTCGTCGCGGGTGCGGGTCAGGAAGATGCCTTCCAGCAGGTCGCGCGCCGCCAGCATGTCCATCTCGAGCGCATCGAAGGCGTCTTCCAGGCCCAGGACCTCGAAGGCCTTGCGGTAGAAGTTGGTGAACAGCGTGCCCAGGAAGAACCACTCGCCGTCGGCGCACTGGTAGAGGCGATACCGCGGGTTGGCGCCCGGCGGCGTGCCGCGCGGCAGCGGCGGCTGCAGTAGCGCCCGCGCGGCGCCGGACGCTTCGGCGGCGCCGTGCAGGCCGCTCACCGTCACCGCCTGGCCGCGACCGCTGCGGGTCCGCTCCAGCAGCGCGGCGCCGATCGCCGCCGAGCCCATGACGCCCTGCGCGTACCAGAGGACGGGGATGATCAGGTGGATGGGGACGTCCGCGTTGGCGCCCTGCCGGAACGCCGCCCCGGTGAGGCCGCCCAGGAGGCTGTGGTGCGCGGGCAGCCCGCTCCACGCCCCCGAGGTCCCGTAGGGCGGCATCCAGGCGTGCACGAGGGCGGGATGCGCTGCGGTCAGCGTGGCGGCGTCGAGGCCCAGCGCCTCCAGGCGGCCGGGCGCATGGTCGAACAGCGCGACGTCGGCGCCGGCGATCAGGGCCTTGGCCTGCGCCAGGCCAGCGGGCGTCTCCAGGTCCAGAGTCGCGACCTGCTTGTTTCGATTGAAGGCGAGGTAGCCCGGATGGTCCCGCCAGCGGTCGCCGCCCGGAGGCTCCACCTTCACCACCTCGGCCTCGAAGTCGCCGAGCAGCATCGCGGCCATCGGGCCGGCGACGCCCTGGCTGAAGTCGGCGATCCGCACGCCCTTGTAGGCGGACATGTCCGCAATCCTCCCGGCGCGTGTGATCCGCGCTCATGGCGCGCATCAAACCGGGTGTTCGAAAGGCCCGCAAGGGAGTGCTAGCGTCGTCCGGGCGACGGAGTCGAGACATGCGGACGGCGAGGCTTGGATCCCTGGGCGAGGTGAGCCGCCTGACCCTGGGCGGCGGCGGCATCGGGCAGATCTGGGGCGAGGTCACCCGGGACGAGGCGGTGGCGACCCTCAAGGCCGCACTCGACGCCGGCATCGACCTGATCGATGCGGCGCCGATGTACCGCAACGCCCAGGTCTTCATCGGCGAGACCTTCGGCGGTTCGCCGCCGGCCCACCTGCGCTTCACGACCAAGTGCCAGCTCGGCACGCCGGCCCCGGGTGAGACCGCTGCGATCCTCGAGGAATCCCTCGCGAGCAGCCTCGCCGAGATGCGGCTCGAGCGCGTGGACGTCTTCTTCCTGCACTCCAACATCCACGCCGAGGGGTTCGCCTACGCGTTCGGGGACTCGGCCAAGGACCGGTTTTCCACGGCCTGGTCGGTCTACGTGCACGAGGTCGGGCCGACGATGCAGCGGCTGAAGGCTCAGGGTCGGATCGCCGCCTGGGGCATCACCGGCATCGGCGTGCCCACAGCCGTGATCGAAGCCATCGGCCAGCCGGAACGCCCGGACGTCGTGCAGGTGATCGCGAACCTCATGGACAGCCCGGGCGCGCTGAAGCGGTACGCCGAGCCCGCCCGGCCCCGCGCGGTCGCCGCCGCCGCCAGGGCCGCCGGCTGCGGCGTCATGGGCATCCGCGCCGTCCAGGCCGGCGCGCTGACCTCGGCCGTGGACCGCGAACTGTCGCCGAACAACCCGGACCGGCTGGACTACGAGCGCGCGCAGCCCTTCCGCGCCCTCTGCGCCCGCTGGGGGCAGGATCCGGCCTACGTGGCCCACCGATACGCGCTGAGCCTGCCCGACTTCGACACCATCGTCCTCGGCGTGAAGACGCGGGCCGAGCTGGCCATGTGCGTGCAGGCCGAGGCCGACGGCGCGTACTCCGCCGCCGAGATGGCCGAGATCGACGGGCTGGGCCTGGCGCCCCGGTAGGTCGACCTCTCCGTCCGTTGCGGCGAAGGCCGGGACCGGCGCGGCAGGCGCTAAACCCTCAGCAGGATCGTCTCGACCACGGGACGACGGCCCCAGATGCGCTGGCTCGCCTTCTTCACCGCGCGGCTGATGGCGGTCTCGACGCTGTCGTCGTACTCGCGCTCCTCGCCTTTGAGCCGCTTGATGGCGCCCTCGGCCTCCTGCACGAGTTCCTCCAGGACTTCGGCCAGGTCCTCGTCGTCCACCGTCGGCAGCCCCACGGCGCGGATCTGCGGCGCAGCCGCCAGCCGATTGCGGCCGTCCAGCACCACGGCGACCGCGACGACTCCGTTGAACGACGCATGCCGCCGTTCGCGCAGCGCCTCGCCGTTCTCGGGCGTGAGCACGCCGGCGTCCACGTAGAGACGGCCCGACGGCACCTCGTCGATCACTTCCGCGCGGCCCGGCGCCAAGCGGACCATGTCGCCGTTGCGCGGCGTCACCTGCTGGGGGATCTGCAGGTCCGCGGCGAAGGCCGCGTGCTCCATCAGATGGCGGCGCTCGCCGTGCGTCGGCACCGCGATCTGCGGTCTCGCCCAGCGGTACATCTCGGCCAGCTCGTCGCGACAGGGGTGGCCTGAGACGTGGATGCCCGGGTGGTCGCGCTCGGTGTAGAGCCGCACCCCGCGCTCGGTGAGCTTGTTCTGCAGGTTGCGGATCGGGATCTCGTTCCCCGGGATCACCCGGCTGGAGAACACGCAGGCGTCCCCCGCCCCCAGGCGCACGTGGGGATGGGTCCCGTCGGCGATGCGCGCCAGGGCCGCGCGGGGTTCCCCCTGGCTGCCGGTGCACAGGTAGAGCACGCCGTCGTCAGGGAAGTGCTTGGCCTCGGCATCTTCGAGGAACGGCTTCAGGCCCTCCATCAGGCCCACCGACCTGGCGGCCGCCGCCATGCGATGCATCGAGCGCCCGACCAGGCACACCCGCCGCCCGTTCGCCTCCGCGGCGCGGGCCACCGAGTCCATCCGCGCCACATTGGATGCGAAACAGGCGACCGCCACCCTGCCCTTCAGCGAGCCGATCAGGGGGATGAGCGTCTCGCGGACGTCGGCTTCGGACCCGGCGTGGCCGTCGACGAAGACGTTGGTGGAATCGCACACCATCGCCAGCACGCCCTCGTCGCCGAGCCGGCGGATCGCGTCCGCATCGGTGACGCCGCCCAGCAGGGGATCGGGGTCGATCTTCCAGTCCCCTGTGTGGAGCACGGTGCCCAGCGGCGTCTTGATCGCCAGGCCATTCGGCTCGGGGATCGAGTGCGTGAGCGTGATCAGCTCCAGCCGGAACGGCCCCAGCTCGATCGTCCCGCCCAGCGGCACCTCGGTGATGGCGGCCTCCTCCAGGAGGTCGGCCTCGCGCAGCTTCTCGCGGAGGATGAAGGCCGTGAAGGGCGTGGCGTAGATGGGCGCCTTCAGCCGCGGCCACAGCCAGGCCACCGCCCCGATGTGATCCTCGTGGGCGTGCGTCAGGACGATCCCGAGGATGCGGTCGGCGTACTCCTCGATGAACTGGGGATCCGGCAGGATCACCTCGACGCCTGGCGTCGTCTGATCCCCGAAGGTGACGCCCAGGTCGACCACGATCCACCGCCGGTCTTGCGGCGGGCCGAAGCCGTAGAGGTTGAAGTTCATCCCGATCTCGTTCGAGCCGCCCAGCGGCAGGAAAACGAGTTCGTCGTCGCGTTTAGCCATCAGTCGGCTTTCTTGTTCCGCCGCCAGATCTCCAGCATGCCACGGATGGTGAGGTCGGGGTCGAAGTGGTCGATGCTGGTCGTCGCGCCGTGGAACAGCGAGGCGACACCGCCGGTGGCGACCACGGTCAGCGGCCGCCCGTGCTCGGCCTTGATGCGGGCGATCAGGCCTTCGATCAGGGCGATGTAGCCCCAGAACACGCCGGACTGCATGGCGCCCACGGTATCGGTCCCGACCACCCTCTGCGGCTTCTGGATCGCGACCCGGGGAAGTTTGGCCGCCGCCGTATGCAACGCTTCCATGGACAGGTTGATCCCCGGGGCGATCACGCCCCCCTCGAAGCCCCCGTCGGCCGCGACGATGTCGAAGGTGGTCGCGGTGCCGGAGTCGATGACGATCAGGTTGCCGGGGTAGACCACGTGCGCCCCGATCGCGTTGACGAGGCGGTCGGCGCCCGCCTCCGAAGGCTTCTCGATCCGCACCGGGATGCCCAGGTCGACGTTTTCGCCGATCACGATCGGCTCCACGTGCAGGTAGCGCCGGGCGAGGTTGCGGAGGTTGAAGATCGACTGGGGCACGACGGACGAGATGATGCAGCCGTCGAAGCGGTTGAGGTCGAGCCCCGCCATGCCCAGCAGCTGGGAAAGCCAGACGGCGTACTCATCCGCCGTCCGCGTGGAATCCGTGCCGGCCCGCCACTGCGCCATCCAGCGCTCGCCGTCATGCACGGCGAAAAGCGTGTTGGTGTTGCCCTGTTCGATCGCGAGCAGCATGTGATCACGCCCCTCCAAAGAAGACGTCGCCGGCCGTTATGCGCTCCAGGCCGCCATCGTCCAGCCTGAGCCTGAGCGCGCCGTCCGGATCGAGACCCTCCGCCACGCCGGCCACGGTGCGGTTGGGAAGCCGCGCCTCGCAACGCTCGCCGATCCCCGTGGCGCGCTGGGACCAGCCCGCGGCGATCGCCGGGAAGCCTTGGACCGACCAGGCGCCCCGCCAGCGCTCGAAGGCGCCGGCCAGGACCTCCAGCGCCTCTCGCGGCCGGGGCGGCGGCCCGGACATGTGGTCGGCGAAGCTGGCGGCGGGCCGCTCCACGTCGCTGGGCGCGTGCGCCAGGTTCACGCCGACGCCGACCGCGAGCCACAGCCGCCCGTCCGGACGGCTGCCGCTCTCCACCAGGATGCCCACCGCCTTGCGGCCATGGATCATGACGTCGTTCGGCCACTTGAGACGCGCGACGCCGGGCCCCAGGCAGGCGTCGGCGAGATCGCAGGCCGCGAGCGCCGCCACGAACGACAGCTGCGCGGCCTCTGCGGCCGGACGGTCGGTCGTGGTCAGCAGGGTGGCCGCGAGGTTGCCGCGCTGCGTCGACCACGCGCGGCCACGCCGGCCGCGTCCAGCCGTCTGCACCTCGGCGGTGATCCAGACCGGGCCGGCCTCCCCCGCGTCCGCGCGGCGGCGGGCCTCGGCGTTGGTGGAGTCCAGTTCGTCGTACGCCTCTATCGGCGGGTGGACGGACAAGCGCCCTAGACCAGCCCGAGCGCCTGGGCGGCCGTGGCCGCGGCGTCGTTCAGCCAGTAGAGGGCCACGATCACGACCGGGAAGGCGAAGGCCGCCGAGGCCAGCGCGATCGCGTTGGCTTCCGCCGGCGGCTTGTCGGTCGCGCCCTGGCTGCCGTCGAACCACATGACCTTGATCAGGCGCAGGTAGTAGAACGCGGCCACGACAGAGCCCACGAGGCCGGCCACGGCGACGCCCCAGAGGCCGGCGTCGAGCGCGGCCTTGAAGACGAAGATCTTGGCGAAGAAGCCGGAGAACGGCGGCAGGCCCAGAGCCGACAACGAGAAGATCGTCATGGCGAAGCCGATCGCCGGACGCTCCTTGATGAGGCCCGCCATGTCCTCGATCGTCTCCATTGCCCGGCCCTGGCGTGACAGCGCCGCGAGGCAGGCGAAGAAGCCGGTGACGTCGATCATGTAGAGGACCATGAACACCAGCATGGCCTGCACGCCCTCGGACGTGCCCGAGGCCAGGCCCAGCAGGGCGTAGCCGATGTTGGCGATCGACGAATAGGCCCACAGGCGCTTCAGGTTCTTCTGCACCAGGCCCGCGAAGGCGCCCACGGCCACCGAGATGAGCGAGATCGCCACCAGGACCTGCTGCCACTGGTCCACGGCGCCGGCGAAGCCGTCGGCCAGGACGCGGGCGAACAGGATCATCGCGGCCAGCTTGGGCGCGGCGGCGAAGAACGCCACGACCGGCGTCGGCGCGCCCTCGTAGACGTCCGGGGTCCACATGTGGAACGGCGCCGCCGAGACCTTGAACGCCAGTCCGCAGATCAGGAAGACGAGGCCGAACAGCAGGCCGGTGTTGGCCTCCGAGCCCGCCGCCACCGCGATCTCGCTGAACAGCGTCGACCCGGCGAACCCGTAGATGAGGCTGGCGCCGTAGAGCAGCAGGCCGGACGAGAGCGCGCCCAGCACGAAGTACTTCAGCCCCGCCTCGGACGCCTTGGCGTTGTCGCGGTGCATCGCGGCCATGATGTAGAGCGCCAGCGAGTGCAGCTCGACGCCAACGTAGAGCGAGATCAGGTCGCCCGCCGAGGCCATCATGCCCATGCCCAGGGCGGCCAGCAGGATCAGCACCGGGAGTTCGAAAGTGCGCATGCCGCGCCGCTCGAACCACGGCTGGGCGAGCGGGATGGCGATGGCCGACGCCAGGTAGATGGCCACCTTGGCGAAGGTCGCCGCGGCGTCGGAGATCAGCCCGCCGCCGAACGCCGTGCCGAACGGCTGGGTCGCCGCGGCCACGGCCGCCGCCACCAGCACGACCACGCTGGCCCCGCCGATGAGCGTCGTCTGCTTCTGCGCGAACGCGCCGATCACCAGGAGCGCCAGCGCGCCCACGGCGAGGATGATTTCGGGAACGGCCAGCGCCAGGTTTGCCGAGAGCATCTACGGAACCCCTACCCGCCGATCGCCGCCTGATAGACCCGCACGAGCTGGTCCACCGACGCGCCCGTCAGGTCGAATACGATGTTGGGCTGCACGCCCATGTAGAGGGTCGCCACGATCAGCGGCGTGAAGATCGCGACCTCCCGCCAGTCCAGGTCGGTGATCGTCTCGAGCTTCGGGTTGGTGATCGTGCCGAAGACCACGCGGCGATAGAGCGTGAGCATGTAGACGGCCGACAGGATCACCCCGGTCGCCGCCAGGATCGCGGTCCAGGTGCTCACCTGGTACGTCCCGGTCATCGACAGGATCTCGCCCACGAACCCGCTCGTGCCCGGCAGCCCCACGTTGCCCATGGTGAAGAGCATGAAGACGGCGGCGTACCACGGCATCCGGTTCACCAGCCCGCCGTAGAAGGCGATCTCGCGGGTGTGCATGCGGTCGTAGATCACGCCGACGCAGAGGAAGAGCGCCCCGGAGATCACCCCGTGGCTCAGCATCTGGTAGATCGCCCCCTGCTCGCCCGTGGCGTTGCCCGAGAAGATGCCCATGGTCACCAGCCCCATGTGGGCCACCGACGAGTAGGCGATCAGCTTCTTCACGTCAGTCTGCCGGAAGGCCACCAGCGAGGTGTAGATCACCGCGATGACGGAGAGCGCGAACACGAGCGGCGTGAACAGGTCGGACGCGTTCGGGAACATGGGCAGGCTGAAGCGCAGGAAGCCGTAGCCCCCCATCTTCAGGAGGATGCCCGCCAGGATCACCGACCCGGCCGTCGGGGCCTCCACGTGCGCGTCGGGAAGCCAGGTGTGCACCGGCCACATGGGCATCTTGACCGCGAACGACGCGAAGAACGCGAGCCACAGCCAGGTCTGCGCCTCAGGCGAGAACTGGTAGGTCATCAGTTCGGGGATCGAGGCGGTGCCGGTCGTGCCGATCATCCACAGGATGGCCGCCAGCATCAGGACCGAGCCCAGCAGCGTGTAGAGGAAGAACTTGAAGGCCGCGTACACCCGGCGCGCCCCGCCCCAGATGCCGATGATCAGGAACATCGGCACCAGGCCGAACTCGAAGAAGACGTAGAACACCACGATGTCGAGGGCGCAGAACACGCCCGTGACCAGCACCTCCAGCAGGAGGAAAGCGGCCATGTACTCGTGGACGCGGTTCTCGATCGAGCGCCACGACGCCACGATGCAGATCGGCATCAGGAAGGTGTTCAGGAGCACGAACAGCACCGAGATGCCGTCGATGCCCATCCGGTAGTGCAGTCCGGCGAACCACGGGACGTCCTCGACGAACTGGAAGCCCGGGTTGTTCGGGTCGAACTGGAACGTCAGCAGCAGCGCGACCGCGAAGGTGGCCAGCGTCGAGGCGAGCGCGATCCACTTCGAGGTCTCGACCGCCTTGGCGTCGTCGGCGCGCGCGAAGAGGCGCAGCGCCAGGATGCCGAAGACGCCGACCAGCGGCAGGAAGGTGACCAGGGAGAGAATGGGCATGTCCGTCATCCCCCTCAGGCGTTCCAGGCCACGAGGGCGTAGGTCAGGAGCCCGGCGACGCCGAGCAGCATCACGAAGGCGTAGTGATAGACGTAGCCGCTCTGGAGCTTGCCCGCGCCCTTGCCCACCTGGACCGAGAGCGCCGAGACCCCGTCAGGCCCCAGTCCGTCGATGATCTTCTGGTCCCCGCCCTTCCAGAACAGGTCGCCCAGCAGCTTGGCCCCCCGCACGAAGACCGCGTCGTAGACCTCGTCGAAGAACCACTTGTTGTAGAGGAACTTGTAGGTGACGCCGCCGTTGGCCGCGAGCCGCGCCCCCAGGCCTTCGCGCCAGAGGTACATGTAGGCCGCGACGAGCAGGCCCAGGATGGAGGCCACCAGCGGGGCCAGGATCACCCAGGCCGGCGCGTGGTGCGCCTCGGCCGGCGCCTCGGCGTGCTCGGGCGCCGGACCCGCGGCCTTGGCGGCCGGCGCGGCGGCTTCGGCGTGGGCCGCGGGCGCGGCCTGTGCGCCGGCGGCCTCCGGCCCATGGCCCGTCACGGGCGCGTTGTAGATGGCGCCCTTCCAGAACTCGGCCTTCTCGTCGCCGATGAACTGATGGTGGAAGGCGAAGCCGGCCGCGATCGCGCCGACCGACAGCACGATCAGCGGGATGCGCATGGTCCACGGGCTCTCGTGCGGCAGGTGCGCGCCGTGGCCGTGGCCATGCCCGTGGTCCGCGTGCGCGGCGTGGGCCGGCTCAGGCTCGAAGTGCGTCTCGATCTGAGCGTGGGTGGCGTGGTCGTCCGCGTGGCCGGCATGGTCGTGGTCGCGGTTGTGCCAGTGGTGCTCGAGATCCTCGGAGGTCCAGCGCGCGTGGCCGTTGAAGGTGAAGAACGCCACCCGCCACGAGTAGAACGCGGTCAGGCCCGCCACGAAGATGCCGATCACGAAGGCGAAGTAGCCCATGGGCGTTCCGGCGCCGCCGGCCTCCCACGCCGCGTGGATGATCGCGTCCTTCGAGTAGAAGCCCGCGAAGCCCAGGTCGACGAACGGGATCCCCAGGCCGGTGATCGCGATCGTCCCGATCAGCATCACCGACCCAGTGATCGGCAGGAACTTGAAGAGCGCCCCGTAGCGCCGCATGTCCTGCTCGTGCGCCATGCCGTGGATCACCGAGCCGGCGCCCAGGAACAGCAGCGCCTTGAAGAAGGCGTGGGTGAACAGGTGGAACATCGCCGCCTGGTAGGCCCCCACGCCCGCGGCGAAGAACATGTAGCCGAGCTGCGAGCAGGTCGAATACGCGATCACCCGCTTGATGTCGTTCTGGGTCAGGCCGACGGTCGCGGCGAAGAGCGCGGTGACCGCGCCGATCGCCGTCACGATGGTCTTCGCGACCGGGGCGTACTCGAACATCGGCGACAGCAGGCAGACCATGTAGACGCCGGCGGTCACCATCGTGGCCGCGTGGATCAGGGCGGACACCGGCGTCGGGCCCTCCATGGCGTCGGGCAGCCAGGTGTGCAGGAAGAACTGAGCCGACTTGCCCATGGCGCCCACGAACAGGAGCGCGCAGGCCAAGTCGACCAGGCTGAAATGCCAGGACCCGAAGTCCCAGCCGCGGCCCACGCTGCCGGCGATCTGCGGGAACACCTGAGCGAACTCGATCGAGCCGTAGGCCCAGAACACCGTCATGATGCCCAGGGCGAACCCGAAGTCGCCCACGCGGTTGACCACGAACGCCTTGATGGAGGCGGCGTTGGCGGTGTCCTTGTGGAACCAGAAGCCGATCAGCAGGTAGCTGGCCAGGCCC
>NZ_JAEUMN010000060.1 GCF_016793225.1 Phenylobacterium sp. | reverse complement strand
TTCCCACCGCTCGCTCTTCGGCGAGCGGTCCCCCCTTCCCGCAAGGCGGGAAGGGAAGGATCAGAGGCTCGGGCGAGGGCTGCGCGCATCAGGCCATCGGCAGGCTGCGGGCGCGGGTGGGGGTGAGCCCAGTCGCCGTGCGGGGGTTTTCCCTTCCCACCGCTCGCTCTTCGGCGAGCGGTCCCCCCTTCCCGCAAGGCGGGAAGGGAAGGATCAGAGGCTCGTGCGAGGGCTGCGCGCATCAGGCCATCGGCAGGCGGCGGGCGCGGGTGGGGGTGGGCCCACTCGCCGTGCGGTGGTTTTCCCTACCCACCGCTCGCTCTTCGGCGAGCGGTCCCCCCTTCCCGCTCGCGGGAAGGGAAGGGGAACGCTCTTTCCTTCCGCGGCGTCCGCGCGCCAGAGTGGGGGAAGAGGAAGCGTCAGCCGGGATCGCCGGCGGGATGGGGTCAGATGAATTTCGACTACACCGACGACCAGAAGTTCCTGAAAAACGAGGCGCGGAAGTTCCTGGAGGCGAACTGCCCGACCAGCCGCGTCCGCAAGGTGCTGGACGACGACGGGAAGGCCTATGACGAGGCGCTGTGGACGGCCGTGGCCGAGCAGGGCTGGCTGGGGGCGGCGATCCCGGAGGAACACGGCGGGCTGGGGCTGGGCCACATCGAGCTGTGCGCCATCGCCGAGGAGCTGGGCCGCGTGGTGGCCCCGATCCCGTTCGCCTCCACGGTCTACTTCCTGGCCGAGGCGCTGATGCTGGCGGGTTCGGACGCGCAGAAGGCGGCGCTGTTGCCGAAGATCGCGGCGGGCGAGGTCATCGGCTGCGTGGCGAGCTCGGAGGGGCCGGGCGTGATCACCGCGGGCGCGCTGCAGGCCAGCGTCTCGGGCGGGCGGCTCTCGGGCGTGAAGCTGCCGGTGACCGACGGCGACATCGCCACCCATGCGCTGGTGCTGGCCAAGGAGAACGGCCAGCCGGGGCTGTTCCTGGTGGACCTGTCGGCGGGCGTGACGCGCGAGAGCCTGAAGACGCTGGATCCGACCCGCGACGCGGCGCGCCTCACCTTCGAGGGCGCGGCGGCCGAGCGGCTGGGCGGGGCGGGCGAGGGCTTCGCGCTGCTGGAGCAGGTGAGCGACCGGGCGGCGGTGCTGCTGGCGTTCGAGCAGACGGGCGGCGCCGACCGGGCGCTGGAGATGGCCAAGGCCTATGCGCTGGAGCGCTATGCGTTCGGCCGGGTGATCGCGAGCTACCAGGCGATCAAGCACAAGCTGGCCGACATGTACGTGAAGAACGAGCTGGCGCGGTCGAACGCCTACTACGGGGCCTGGGCGCTGAACACGAACGCGCCCGAGCTGCCGGTGGCGGCCAGCGCGGCGCGGATCGCCGCCAGCGAGGCGTTCTGGTTCGCGGCCAAGGAGAACATCCAGACCCACGGCGGCATCGGCTTCACCTGGGACGTGGACGCCCACCTCTACTACCGCCGCTCGCGGCAGCTGGCCCTGGTGGCGGGCGCGCCGCGGGTCTGGAAGGAGCGGCTGGTGAGTCACCTCGAACGCCGAAACGCCGCCTGACTGCTGGAGGCGAGGAAAATGGAACCGCGGAAAACGCGGAATGACGCGGAAGGCGGCGTAGGGGCAGGGGCCCTTCCGCGTCCGTCCGCGTTTTCCGCGGTTTCGCGCGCAAGCGCGCCTTTGGGCGCCTGAAGCTTTGATGGAGACCGGGAATGGACTTCAACGACAGCCCTGAAGAAGCCGCCTATCGCGCCGAGGTGCGCAAGTGGCTGGAGGCCAACGCGCCGAAGGCGAGCGTGGGCGGAGACGACCTGGAGGGCGGGACCAAGGACACCATGGCCGCGTCCAAGGCCTGGCAGGCCAAGAAGGCGGCCGCGGGCTACGCCCAGATCACCTGGCCCAAGGAGTGGGGCGGGCCCGGCGGCACGCCGATCCAGCAGGTGATCTTCAACACCGAGGAGGCCAGGCACCCGGTGCCGCCGAACCCGTTCCAGATCGGGCTGGGCATGTGCGTGCCGACGGTCATGGCCTTCGCCGACGAGGCGACCAAGAAACGGTTCGTGGGCCCAGCGCTGCGCGGCGAGGAGATCTGGTGCCAGCTCTTCTCCGAGCCGTCCGGCGGGTCGGACGTGGCCGCCGCGCGGACCCGGGCGGTGCGGGCCGAGGACGGCTCGGGCGACTGGATCATCTCGGGCCAGAAGGTGTGGACGACGGGAGCCCAGTTCTCGAACTTCGGGATCGTCGTCGTGCGGACCGACCCGGACGTGCCGAAGCACAAGGGGATGACGATGTTCTGGGTCGACATGAGCGACCCGGGCATCGAGGTGCGGCCGATCCACCAGATGTCGGGCGGCTCGGGCTTCAACGAGGTCTTCTTCACCGACGTGCGCGTACCCGACAGCCAGCGGCTGGGCGCGGTGGGCGACGGCTGGAAGGTGAGCCTGGTGACGCTGATGAACGAGCGGCTGGCCGTCGGCGGATCGTCCGGCGCGGGCTGGGCCGAGTTCATGGAGGCCGCGCGCGGGCTGACCGGCCTGGACGGCGGGCCGGCGCTGAAGGACCAGACGGTGCGCGAGAAGATCGCCGACTGGTACGTGCAGTCCGAGGGCCTGAAGCACACCCGCAACCGCACCATGACGGCGCTGAGCCGGGGGCAGACGCCAGGACCCGAGAGCTCGATCGGCAAGATCGTGGCGGCGGGCCAGATGCAGGACCTGGCCAACTCGGCGGTCGAGCTGCTGGATCAGTTCGGCATCATCAACGACCCCGAGCTGGCGCCGCTGA
>NZ_JAEUMN010000033.1 GCF_016793225.1 Phenylobacterium sp. | reverse complement strand
TCGCCCTTGGTCCCTATCCGCCAGCGCATCCGGAAGTGGTCGCCCAGCGCGCGCGCCGCGTCGCCGTCGACCATCATCATGACCTCGTGCCGCGGGTCATGGCATTCCTGGTCGGGCATGATGCGCCGGCGGTCATGCTCCAGGTGCCCGGGGCTGTCCCAGCGGTCGACGCCGATGTCGCCGCCGCCGACGAACGCCAGCCGGTCGTCGATCACCACCACCTTCTGATGGTGGCACGCGCCCATGGGCACCGCGTCGTCCAGGTGGAACTTGATCCGCGTGTGTTCGAACCAGCGCCGGGCGCGGTGCGGGAAGAACTCCTGCGTGGCGCTGATCGGCAGGGCCGACTTCCAGATCAGCAGCCGGATGTCGAGTTCGGGCCGCTCGTCGGACAGGGCCAGCAGGACGCGTCCCACCTCGTCGGGATCGTTCGGCCCGTCGTAGCCGTCGGGGAACAGGCGCGCGCGAGGATCGAAGCCCCAGCCCAGGATCAGGATCGAGCGCCGCGCCCTGCGAAACGCCTCGTAGAGCGCGGTGAAATAGGCCTCGTTGTCGATCAGGAACGCCGCCCGATCCGCGGGCTCCGTCCGCCAGCAGGTTTCGCCGGGGATCAACAGCGTCATCGTGGTCCTCGTCGCGGCCAGGCGCGCCGCCCCGTCTCAAAGCGTATGGTGGAGCTTGGTTCCTGACAAAGCGAGGTTCGCTGGAAAGAAAAAAGGCGCGCTGCGGTGGGACCGCAGCGCGCTGGCGGGAAGCGCCAATTCAGTTGGGCTTGGGTTCTATTGCTTGGCGACCGACGACGGTCCGCCCATGTAGGCCTGGCACGGGCCGGTCAGTTCGGCGGTCAGGCGTTCGCGGCGGTCCGCGCTGCGCCCTTCCTTCCGGGCCTTGTTGAACTCTTCGGTCGCCCGCTCGGCGATGTAGGACGCGCGGGCGCCGCGCTCGGCCTTGATGAAGCTGTCGAGGCTGGCCGGGTCCACAACGCCGCTGATCGAGGCCGCGAGGCCCTTGCAACGGTTGGCCTTCAGGAACTCGACGTCGGTGACGCGGCCGGCCGCGCTGGCGGTTCCGGATGCGAGCGTGGCGGCGGCAAGTGCGATGGCGACGAACTTCATAAGCGTTCTCCCTGGAAATCTGAACGAATGCTGCCCGCCGCCCGCCTTCATCTCAAATGAACAAGCTGCAATGATTAGTATTCCCACATTAATATTAAGTCATGATACGCGGTTGTTACATGCGACCATAAACACCTTGTAATGATGCGGTCACATCGTGTCAGATGCTTTCTATGCTGAAGCTGGAACCGAAACTCGACATTCCGGCGGTGACGGCGCTCCTGCGCCGGGCCTTCCCCGACGCCGACCACGCCGCCATGCCGCAGGTCACGGACCTTTCGCCGGGCAGGCTCCATATGGTTTCGCCCTATCGTTCCGGCCTCCTGCGGCCGGGGGGCGTGATCTCGGGCCCGACGCTGATGGGGCTGGCGGACCACGCCGCCTACGCCATCACCCTGGCGCACATCGGCCCGCAGCTCATGGCGGTGACCTCGCACCTGACGATGAGCTTCCTCCGCGGCGCCCAGCCGGGGGACATCCATGCCGAGGCCGAGCTGCTGCGGCTGGGACGGCGGCTCGCCGTCTGCGACGTCCGGCTGTGGAGCGAGAGCCCGGAGCGGCTGGCGGCCCAGGCCAATGTGACCTATGCGATCCCGGGATGAACGGCCCCCCTGCCCCGATCCGCACCCCCTGCATCAAGGTCTGCGTCGTGGATGGCGAAAGCGGCCTGTGCCTGGGCTGCTACCGGCGGCTGAACGAGGTGGCGGCCTGGACCCGCTTCACCGACGCCGAGCGCGACGCCATCCTGGCCGAGCTCCCTGACCGCCGCAGCCTGATCCGGCCCGAGAAGCTGGGCCTTTTCTGAGCGCGGCCCGCCGGACGGTAAACGGCCGGAAACCCTGTCGATTCACGGGATTCCAACCGAACCCGACCTAGCCTCCCGGTGACAAGACAGGCCGGAACGGCCGCTTACCAGGTGATGCAGGTGTCTTCTCTCGGCAAGTTCGCCCTCGTGGCGACGATGTCCGCGGTCGCCAGCGGCGCGGCCGTCGCGGCGATGAGCCCCGGTCCGCTGCGCATGGCGCGGCTGAACGCCGAGGGTTTCGTCGCCGCCTCGCCCCAGGCCGGTTCGGGGGCCGTCGCCAAGGGTCCGGACGGCCACTTCTGGGCCGACGCCGAGGTGAACGGCAAGCCGGTGCGCTTCCTCGTCGACACCGGCGCCACGGCGGTCGCGCTCACGCCGCAGGACGCCCAGCGCCTGGGCATCCGTCCGGCCGACCTGAAGCCCGGCTACAACGTCACCACCGCCGGCGGCTCGTCGCGGGCCGCGGCCGTCACCCTCGCCTCCGTCTCGGTGAACGGCGCCCGGCTCGAGAACGTGCAGGCGCTGGTCGTCTCGGACGGCCTCGACGTGTCGCTGCTCGGGATGAGCTACCTAGGCCGCCTCACCCGCTTCGAGGCCACGCGCGACACGCTGCGCTTCGAGCCCTGAGACAACCGCCAGCGCCTGGTCGATCACCTCGAGCCCCGCGCCCGGCTTCACGCCCTCGACCGTGAGGATCCGCCGCCACGTCCGCGCCCCGGGCCGACCGTGGAACAGCCCCAGCATGTGCCGCGTCATGGCGGCCAGGTGCGTCCCGCGCGCGAGTTCCGAAGCGACGTAGTCCCGATAGGCCGCGACGGCCGCGAACGGATCCACGGCCTCGCCCGCCCCGAACACGCACGGGTCCACGTCGCCCAGGATCGCGGGCGTGTGGTAGGCGGCCCGACCCAGCATCACCCCGTCCACGTGGGCGAGATGCGCCTGCGCCGCCTCGAGCGAAGCGATCCCCCCGTTGATGACGATGGTGAGATCCGGCCGCTCACGCTTGAGCCGCCAGACCAGGGGATAGTCCAGGGGCGGTATGTCCCGGTTCTCCTTCGGCGACAGGCCCTTCAGCCAGGCCTTGCGCGCGTGCACGGTGAACCGCGTCACCCCGGCCTTCGCGCAGAGGTCCACCAGCCCGAACAGGCTCTCCTCGGGATCCTGGTCGTCGACCCCGATGCGGCACTTCACCGTCACCGGGACCTTCACGGCCGCGCCCATGGCGGCCATGCACTCGGCCACGAGGTCGGGCTCGCGCATCAGGCACGCGCCGAAGCGGCCCGACTGCACGCGGTCGGACGGGCATCCGACGTTGAGGTTGATCTCGTCGTAGCCCTCGGCCTCGCCGATGCGCGCCGCCGCCGCCAGGTCGGCGGGCTCCGAACCGCCCAGCTGCAGCGCCACGGGATGCTCCTGCGGCGAGAACGCCAACAGCCGCGCCCGGTCGCCGTGCAGCACCGCACCGGTGGTGAGCATCTCGGTGTACAGCAGCGCCCGCGCGGACAGCGTCCGATGCAGGACCCGGCAGTGCCGGTCGGTCCAGTCCATCATGGGGGCGACCGAGAGGCGGTAGGCGGCGGGCGTCGTCACCGGCGCTAGGTAGGCGAGGACGCCCGAAAAATCAAAACGGCTCGCTCTCCCGAGGCGGCGGCTTCTGGCCGGCGTCGGTGGCGTGCTCGATGCGGCCGAGCTCGACCTCGGTGCGCGAGAACACCTCCTCCTGGCCGGTGTCGAGCACCTCGTCCGCATCGGAGTCTTCGGGCGACGGCAGCGGCGGGGCGGGATCCGGGGTGTTCGGCATGCGCAGACAACGCGCAAGCCCTGCCGCCGCTCCCGATCGTTCAGGCCGCGTCGTAGTGGACCAGGACGACGCAGCCCTTCCGGGTGGTCCAGTTCGGATGCTCGCCGCCCTTGGGCGTGCCGAGATAGTCCCCCGGGCCATAGGCCGCGCCGGCGATGACCAGGTCGCCGGAGATGACCACCGTGTGCTCGAAGCTGCGATGCTCGTGGTCGGGAACGACGGCCCCCGGCTCGCACCGCAGGAGGTAGGTGTCGCGGGTCCACAGGCGCTTGAAGCGGATGCCCGGCGCGTAGTCGCGCCAGCGGCCGTCATCGAACCGCGCCTCCACGTCCGGCGCATCCACGCCCTCGAGGCCGGCGGCGACGCGGCTCCAGAGGCCCGGGGGCGGATCGCCGGCCGGCATGGCCAGGTCGAGGCCGGCCAGGAACTGGTCGGCGGCCTCGTCGATGAACCAGTGCGCCCCACGCCTGCGCGTCATCCTGCCAGACTCTCCTTCAGCGCTGCGGTTCCCCGCCGCACCCAGCTCTTCACCGTCCCGAGCGGCGCCTGCAGGTGCGCCGCAAGCTCGGAATGGGTCAGTCCGTATACATACATCAGCACCACCGCGTTCCGATGCACCTCGGGCAGATCGGCCAGGGCCTGCCTCAGGCGCGGATGGACGAACGTCTCATCCAGCCGCGGCGCCTCGATCTCGTCGGGAAGCTCGTTCATCTGACGCGGCCGGCAGTCGATCGCCGCATGCCGCGTGAGGATGGTGATCCAGGTCGACGCCTTGCCCTTCGCCGCGTCGAAGCGATGCGCGTTCTTCCAGATCTTCAGGAAGGCCTGATGCGCGGCGTCCTCGGCCAGGGCGCTGTCACGCAGGATGCGGTTAGCGATGCCGTAGAGCCGGCCGCCGACCATACGGTACAGCGCCTGGGCCGCGGCGCGATCGCCGCCGGCCATGGCCCCCAGGAGGCGCGCCAGTTCGCCTTCGTCCAGCATACCCTTCCCATACCGGCGTCATCCGACAGCCGCATCCAGTGCGCGCCGTGCTGGAGTACCCGCCACGACAGCCCGCCGGCGCCCTCCGCCCGGATCGGGCAGCGCAGGTGATACGCGAAACATAGAGACAGATATGCATACTAGCTAAACAATAAATCCCATTCCACCCCGAGATTAAGAACCACTGTATTCGCGAGTTCACCGGATTTCGCGACCGGTATCGGTTGCCTATTCGTCATTCGGGATGGCGAGTATTGTGCCGCAAGCCTTGCAATGCACGGCGTCGGGGTCGTGGCGCGCCAGACCGCACGTCGGACATGGGTAGCGCACCTTGTAGGGGCGGATCAGCGTCTGGGCGAGGCGCACGAAGAGCGTGATGCCGCTCACCATGATCACGATCGTCAGCAGCTTGCCCCAGGTGCCCGGCAGGGTGATGTCGCCGAAGCCCGTGGTCGTGAGCGCGGTCATCGTGAAATAGAGCGCGTCCACATAGCCGCTGATGCCCGGGTGCGTCCTGGCGAAGCTGGCGTAGACGAAGCCGGTGACGACGAACACGAAGGTGACGAGGGTCGCCACCGTCTTGCCCACCTCCTCCCAGCGGGTCTCGTCGTAGCGGCGGCCCACCGTCTCCCAGAAGAAGTCCGAGTGGACCAGCGACCACAGCCGCAGCACGCGGAGAAACGCGAGGTTGAAGAGCCATAGCGGGAACAGCAGCGTGGCCAGCACGAACAGGTCGATCCACACGCTGGGCCTTCGAAGCCAGTCGCGCAGGGTGACGTGGGTCAACGCCCGGGCGCCGATGTCGATGGTCAGGATGAAGGCCGCCAGGTAGTCGACGGTGAAGAACACCGCGTCCATCTCGCGCAGGAACGGGGCGGCGATGAAGAACGCGATCAGGGCGATGTCGATGGCCAGGACCCCGTACCGGAAACGCACGGCCTGCGGCGACTTGCCGAGGTAGAGCTCGCGAAGCCGCACGCGCAGCCGGGGCAGCCAGCTTCGCTTCGGGGCCTGCTCCGCCTTCGGGTCCGTCACGCCCCGTCTCTCCCCGGCCTGGCCATGAACCCCAAGCGTCCTGCCGGGTTCTTCGTTCAGCGCGCAGGTTCGCGCGATGGCGTCAGGAGTACAACCATGCCTGCCAAGTCCGGAGCCCAGCAGAAGGCCGCCGGGGCCGCCCTGTCGGCCAAGCGGGGCGACACGCCCAAGACCAAGCTCAAGGGCGCCTCCAAGTCGATGATGTCCATGTCCGAGAAGGAACTGGAGAAGATGGCGTCGACGAAGCGCAAGGGTAAGCCCGAGCACGTGAAGTCCTGAGCCCTTGCGGGGCCGCCCGCTGACCGGCCAAGCTGCCTCCTGAGCCGGACCGACCGAGTCCGGGCGAGGGAGGGACCATGCATCCGATCACGCGGCGCGGCTTCGGCGCGCTCGGCTTCGCGGCCCTGGCGGCCGAGGCCTTCGCCAAGGCGCCGGCCATCCGGTCGGCCTGGCCCGACGCCACCGAGACGGCCGCCTTGATCCGAACCGGCCGGCTCTCCGCGGCCGAGGCGACGCAGGCCGCGGTGGACCGGACGCTGAAGCTGCAGCCGAAGCTCAACTTCCTCGTGGCCTCGGACTTCGACCGCGCTCTCTCCCGCGCCGGCGGCCCGGCCCGCACGGGCGCGTTCGGCGGCGTTCCGTTCCTGGTCAAGGACCTGGACGACTACGCGGGGCTGCCGACCCGGCTCGGGAGCCGCGCGTTCCTCCCGCTTCCCGCGGCCCGACGGCAGGACGCGCTGATCGACGCCTTCGAGGCGACCGGCGTCAACATCATCGGCAAGTCCGCCACGCCCGAAGCCGGGTTCCTGCCCACCACGGAGCCGATCGCCTTCGGGGCCACGCGCAACCCCTGGGACCCGTCACGGTCCGCCGGCGGATCGTCCGGCGGCGCGGCGGCCGCCGTAGCCTCTGGGGCCGTTCCGATCGCCCACGCCAGCGACGGCGGCGGCTCGATCCGCATCCCCGCCTCGTGCTGCGGCCTCTTCGGGCTGAAACCCTCGCGGGGCCGCATGATCGGGACCCGCCAGGAGACCAAGATCTCCGACCTGTCGGTGAACCACGTCGTGACGCGGACCGTCCGCGACTCCGCGGCCATGTTCGCGGCCATCGAGGATCGCGGCCCCGGCGCCCAGCTGGCGCCGGTGGGGCTGGTGACCGCGCCCCTGCGGCGGAGGCTGCGCGTGGGCCTGGTCGCCGAGGGCGGCGCCGGCAAGGCGCCATCCGCCGAGGTGCGCGCCGCCCACGAGAGCGCGGCGGCGCTGATGCGGGAGCTCGGGCACACGGTCGTGCCCACCGCGTGGCCCATGGGCCGCGACTTCATCAACGACTTCCTGCTGCTGTGGGCGTCGGGCGCCGCAGGTCTCGCGGAGACCATCGGCAAGCTCGCGGGGCGGCGGGCGGACGCCGACCTGATGGAGCCCTTCAGCCTTGGCCTGGTGGAGATGGCGCGCCGCGCCGGTCCGGACGCCCTGCCCAAGGCGCTCGGCCGGCTGCAGGCGGCTGCCGACGCCTACGACGCCTGGTTCACGCGCAATCGCTTCGACGTGGTGCTGACGCCGGTGCTGGCGTGGGCGCCGCCGAAACTGGGCGAGGTGGGCCCGACGGTTCCCTTCGATACGCTCATCGAGCGCCTGATCGAGTATGTGGGCTACACCACCTACCACAACGTGGCCGGAGCCCCGGCGATGAGCGTGCCGCTGCACTGGACGCCTGGCGGCCTTCCCGTGGGAAGCCAGTTCGCCGCCCGCGTCGGCGGCGAGGGCCTCCTGCTGCAGCTGGCCTATCAGCTCGAGGCGGCGCGCCCCTGGGCCGACAGGGCCCCGGCCGTCCGAGCCTGAGCCTCCCAGCCCGGTTGGCGACCGGGTCCGCTAGATCGTCCCCATGGCCGTCCACATCGCCATGGCGAGGCCCAGCGCCCGCATGTCGCCCTGGGTCGTCGGGGCCATCTTGTTCATGGCGTAGGCGAAGGTGGTGCGCGCATCCATGTCGATGATCACGAGCGAGCCGCCGTAGCCGCCCCAGTAGATCGTGTTGGGGTTGGGGAACGGGATCATCCCGCCCGACAGCCCGAAGCCCATCCCGAACCGGGCGGGGACGTCGAGGATCAGGTCCTGGCCCTCGACCTGGAGCTCCAGCGCCCTGCGGCACCCCGCCTCCGACAGGAACCGGCGGCCCTTGGCGACGCCGCCGTTCGCCAGGATCGTGTGGACCAGGGCCACCGAGCGCGCGTTGCCCGTGCCGCCCGCGGCCGGGATCTCGGCGCCGCGCCAGGCCCGCGTCTTCGTCGCCGAGACGTCGATCCCGGGGTTGAGCGACATGTTCTTCATCAGCTCGGTCTGTTCCGGCCGGTCACCGACGCCCACGGGCGGAGGAATCAGCTCGGCGACCCGGTCGTCCTCGGAGGCGGGAAGGCCGATCCAGAAGTCGGCGCCCAGCGGCTCGGCGATCTCCTCGCGGAAGACCGTCCCCAGCGACCGGCCCGTGATCCGCCGCACCACCTCGCCCACGAGGTAGCCCTGCGTCAGGGCGTGATAGCCGGGCTGCGTCCCCGGCTCCCAGTAGGGCGCCTGGGCCGCCAGCAGGCTGGTGGCCTTGTCCCAGTCGTAGAGGGTTTCGGTGGCGATCCTCTCCTTCCAGCCCGAGAGGCCCGCCGAGTGGCTCATGAGGTGGCTGACCTTGACGCCCGCCTTCCCGTTGGCCGCGAACTCGGGCCAGTACTTCGCCACGGGCGCGTCGAAATCGAGCTCGCCCCGATCGGCCAGGAGAAGCGCGGTCAGCGCCGTCATCGTCTTGGTGGTCGAGTAGACGTTGACGATGGTGTCGCGGGTCCACGGGCGGGTGCGCGCCGGGTCCGCCCAGCCGCCCCAGATGTCCACGACGGGCTCGCCCTCGACCGTGGCGCAGAAGCAGGCGCCGATGTCCTCGCCCGTCCGGAGGTTCTCCTCGAACTGCGCGCGGACCGCGGCGTAGCGGTCATGGACTTCGCCCTGCACGGAGCCGTCGGCCATCGTTCGTCCCTCCCCTCAGGCGGCGAGGCCCTGCAGCCGCGCCGCCGTTTCCCGCACCCGTTCCGGCCCGCCCAGGATCTGGCGGTTCTGGCCGATGCGCTTGAACCAGTAGTGTAGCCCCAGCAGGTCGGTCATGCCGATGCCGCCGTGCACCTCGGTCGCGGTACGGGCGATGAACCGGCCGATCTCGGAGGTGTGCGCCTTGGCGTGGGCCGCCATCAGCGGCGCCTCGTCGGGCGCGTTGTCGAAGGCGTAGGCGGCATACCAGACGAGCGCGCGCGCCGGCTCCAGTTCGGCCGCCATTTCCGCGCAGAGGTGCTTGACCGCCTGGAAGCTGCCGATGGTCCGGCCGAACTGCTTGCGCTCCTTGGCGTAGTCGACGGCCTTGTCGAGCATCGTCTGGGCCGCGCCCAGGGTGTCGGCCGCCAGCATCGCCCAGGCCGCGTCGCGCAGCCGGTCCAGGCCCTGGTTCGAGGCGAGCGCCTCTGCCGGCGTGTCGCTGAAGGTGAGCTCGGACAGCCGTCGCGTGGCGTCGATGGACGGCATGGGCGCGGCGTCCACCGGTTCGGCCAGATGCAGCCCGCCCGTGCGGTCCGCGACGATCAGCAGGCGGGCGTCCGGTGCGTCCAGGGCGAACAGCGCCTTGCCGCTCAGCCTGCCGTCCTTGGCCGTCACGCCGGCGCCCTCGCGCGCGCCGGCGATGGGCTCGGAGATGGCGACGCCGGCCGTCACCTCGCCCGACGCCAGCTTCGGCAGCCAATC
>NZ_JAEUMN010000108.1 GCF_016793225.1 Phenylobacterium sp. | reverse complement strand
GCGATCCCGCAGATCGACAACCCGTCCGAGCTGGCCGACCGCATCGCCGGTCACCTGAGCGTCAAGATCGCCGAGAAGCAGCAGCTGCTCGAGGTCTTCAACGTCGTGAAGCGCCTGGAGAAGGTCTACGCCCTGATGGAGGGCGAGATCTCGGTCATGCAGACCGAGAAGAAGATCCGCAACCGCGTGAAGCGGCAGATGGAGAAGACCCAGCGCGAGTACTACCTCAACGAACAGATGAAGGCGATCCAGCGCGAGCTGGGCGAACAGGACGACCACCGCGACGAGCTGATCGAGCTCGAGAAGCGCATCAAGAAGACCAAGCTGTCGAAGGAGGCCCGCACCAAGGCCGAGGCGGAGCTGAAGAAGCTGCGCAACATGAGCCCGATGTCGGCCGAGAGCACGGTGGTGCGCAACTACCTCGACTGGCTGCTGTCGATCCCGTGGGGCAAGGCCAAGCAGAAGCCCATCGACCTGCAGAAGGCCGAGGACATCCTCAACGAGGACCACTACGGCCTGGAGAAGGTCAAGGAGCGGATCCTGGAGTACCTGGCGGTGCAGAGCCGCGTGGGGACGCTCAAGGGCCCGATCCTGTGCCTCGTGGGCCCGCCCGGCGTCGGCAAGACCTCGCTCGGCAAGTCGATCGCCAAGGCCACCAGCCGCGAGTTCGTCCGGGTCTCCCTGGGCGGGGTGCGCGACGAGGCCGAGATCCGCGGCCACCGGCGGACCTACATCGGCTCGATGCCCGGCAAGGTCATCCAGTCGATGAAGAAGGCCAAGACCACCAACGCCTTCTTCCTGCTGGACGAGATCGACAAGATGGGCGCGGACTGGCGCGGCGACCCGTCGTCGGCGCTGCTCGAGGTGCTGGACCCGGCGCAGAACTCCACGTTCGGCGACCACTACCTGGAGGTCGACTACGACCTGTCGCCGGTGATGTTCGTCACCACGGCGAACTCGCTGAACATGCCCCAGCCGCTGCTGGACCGCATGGAGATCATCCGTATCCCCGGATACACCGAGGACGAGAAGGTCGAGATCGCCAAGCGGCACATCCTGCCGAAGCTCACCAAGGACCACGGCCTGAAGCCGGAGGAGTTCGTGGTGCCCGAGGACTCGATCCGCAGCCTGATCCGCTACTACACGCGGGAGGCCGGCGTCCGGAACCTCGAGCGCGAGCTGGGCAACCTGGCGCGCAAGACCGTCCGTGACCTGATGCGCGAGAAGCTCCTCTCGATCACGGTCGACGATGCGCGGCTGGAGAAGTACGCGGGCGTCAAGAAGTACCGCTACGGCGAGACCGACAAGGACGACGCGGTCGGCATCATCACCGGCCTGGCCTACACCGACTTTGGCGGCGACATCCTGACCATCGAAGCGGTGAAGATGCCGGGCAAGGGCCGCATGACGGTGACCGGCAACCTGAAGGACGTGATGAAGGAGTCGATCTCCGCGGCGAACTCGTTCGTCCGGGCCCGCGCCACGAAGTTCGGGATCGAGCCGCCGATCTTCGAGCGCACCGACGTGCACATCCACGTGCCGGACGGGGCCACGCCCAAGGACGGACCGTCCGCCGGCGCGGCCATGGCCACCGCCATCGTCTCGGTGCTGACCGGCATCCCGATCCGGGCCGACATCGCCATGACCGGCGAGGTCACGCTCCGCGGCCGGGTCACCGCCATCGGCGGCCTCAAGGAGAAGCTGCTCGCGGCCCTGCGCTCCGGCGTGAAGACCGTGCTGATCCCCGAGGAGAACGAGAAGGACCTCGCCGACATTCCGGACAACGTGAAGTCGGCGCTCGAGATCATCCCGGTCAACACCATGGACGAGGTGCTCGCCAAGGCGCTCACCCGCCAGCCGGTGGCGATCGAGTGGAACGAGGTCGAGCCGGTCGCCGTGGCGCCGGTCGAGGACGACGCCTCGGACGTGGTGGGCATCCACTAGGTTCGAAAGGCGGGTATCGCGCCGCCTGCGGCGGGCGGCGCGATCAAATTCTGTGACAAACCGGGCGGCGCGGGAGGATTCCCGCGCCGCTGCCGTTTGACGGCTCTGCTTTGGCGTGCCTGAATTCGAATAAGGCGTAGGTGGACGCAGCCTGGATCCGCCACGTCAAAACAAAGAACGGGCTGGGAGAAAACACCATGACGAAGGCGGAGCTCGTCTCGGAGATCGCCGACAAGGCAGGCTTGAACAAGGCGCAGGCCAAGGAGGCGCTGGACGCCTTCATTGCGTCGGTCTCGACATCGCTCAAGGCGGGCAGGGAGGTGCGGCTCGTCGGGTTCGGCAGCTTCGTGCCGGTGAAGCGGGCGGCGGGCACCGCGCGCAATCCGAAGACGGGAGAGAAGGTGAAACGGCCGGCGACTCAGACCTGCCGCTTCCGGGTGGGCGATTCGCTCAAGAGCACGCTGAACAGCTGACGGCAGACGCGGATCGACGACGAGGCGGCTGGACGCCACAGCCGCTCTTTTCGTTTGCGCGGCGGGCGCGCGGCGCGTAGGGCAGGACCGTCTTCGGGGAGTAGCCGTCCGCACCCCAGCGGAGCCTGCGTCAACAGACTTGTCCGTGTCCGTCAGGGCCCGGCCATGGCGCAAGCGGCGGGCCTTCGGGCCCGGATTGGCGAGACCGGCGATGCGGCTCCGTTAGCCCACGGGCGCGGCCGGAGCCCTGCATCGTCGTGTCTTTGTCGGCCGCGTCCCCATGGGTCTGATCTTGGAACCGTTCCTCATATCCGCCGGGCTCGTCGCCATCGCCGAGATCGGCGACAAGACCCAGCTGCTCGCGATCCTGCTGGCCGCCCGCTTCCGGCGGCCCGTCCCGATCATCCTGGGCATCCTCGTGGCGACGCTGGCCAACCACGCGGCCGCCGCGGCGGTGGGGGTGTTCATCGCCCGCTGGCTCAGCGGCCACTGGTTCCAGGCGGCCGTCGGCATCGGCTTCATCGTCATGGCGGCCTGGGCCCTGATCCCGGACAAGGACGACGAGGGGGCCGCCTCCCGTGGGGCCGGGGGCGTGTTCCTGACCACCCTGGTCGCCTTCTTCATCGTGGAGATCGGCGACAAGACCCAGATCGCCACGACGCTGCTGGGGGCCCGCTTCCAGGACATCGGCCTCGTCGCCGCCGGCACGACCGCGGGGATGATGCTGGCGAACGTGCCCGCCGTGCTGCTGGGCGAGGTGGCGACCCGCGTCGTGCCGCTCCGCTACGTGCGGATCGCCGCCGCCGTGATCTTCGCGCTCATCGGGGCATGGGTCTTCGCGGCCGCCTTCCTCAAGCCGGGCATTTCCTTCTAAGGTCGCCTGGGGTTGGAGACATCGATGACCGCCACGACCGCCAGATATGGCGACAAGGCCTTCCTGGGCCACCCGCGCGCGCTGGGCTATCTCGCGTTCACCGAGGCGTGGGAGAGGTTCTCCTACTACGGCATGCAGTCGCTCCTGGTCCTCTACATGACCAAGACGCTGCTGTTCTCGCCGCACGTGGAGCAGATCGCGGGCTACGCGGTCTTCCACGACCTGATCCAGTTCGTGTACCGCCCCGGCCCGTCCGAGCAGGCCGTGGCCTCGGCGATCTTCGGCCTCTACACCAGCCTCGTCTATCTGACGCCCATCCTCGGCGGCGTCATCGCCGACCGGCTGCTGGGCAAGACCCGCACGATCATCCTGGGCGGCCTGCTGATGGCGGCGGGCCACTTCCTGATGGCCTTCGACGCCACCTTCCTCCTCGCGCTTCTCTGCCTGGTGCTCGGCACCGGGGCCTTCAAGGGGAACATCGCGGGGCAGGTGGGCTCGCTCTACGCCGAGGGCGACCTGAGACGGGCCGACGCCTTCCAGATCTTCTACCTGGGCATCAACGCCGGGGTGATCGCCGCGCCCCTGATCGCGGGCACGCTGGGCGAGAAGGTGGGCTGGCACTACGGCTTCGGCGTGGCCGGCGTGGGCATGCTGATCGCGCTGGTGATCTACATGATGGGCCGCCGCCATCTGCCGCCCGATCCGCCGATCCGGCGGAAGGACCCGAACGCCCCGCCGCCGCCGCCGCTGCGGGCGCACGAGTGGCGCACGATCATGCTGCTCGTGGCGCTGATCCCGGTGCTCACCGCCTCGGTCCTCTGCAACCAGCAGATCTTCAACGCCTACCTGGTCTGGGCCGATCGCGGCGTGGACCTGAATTTCATGGGCGAGAAGGTGCCGACCACCTGGCTGATCACCCTCGATTCCGTGGTGTCCGTGACCTTCCTCGCGGGGATGGTCGTCTTCTGGCGGCTGTGGGCCAAGCGCTTCAAGGAGCCGGACGAGATCGGCAAGCTGACGATCGGCGCCTTCATCTCGGTGAGCGGCGTCCTGTGCCTCGCCGCCGGCGCGATCATCGCCGAGCAGACGGGCGCCAAGGTCAGCATCTGGTGGTGCGTCCTGTTCCACGTGCTGAACTCGATCGCGTTCGCGAACATGCTGCCCGTCTCGCTGGCGCTCTACGCCCGCGCGGCGCCGGTGGCGCTCGGCTCGACGATCATCGGCGTCTATTACCTGCACCTCTTCCTGGGGAACCAGACCGTGGGCATCCTCGGCACGTTCCTCGAGCGGATGCCCGCCAGCCAGTTCTGGCTGATGCACGCGGGCATCGCGGCGGGGGCTGCGCTGGTCTTCCTGGTGGTCGGGCGGTTCTTCTCGCGCCTGCTCAGCCACGAGGCCGTCGGCGGCCCGGCGAGGGTCTAGGGACGGCCGTCGCTCGCTCCGCCCCGGCGCCGTGTCGGGCTGGTGGGCGGCGAGGGATTCGAACCCCCGACCCCCTCGGTGTAAACGAGGTGCTCTAACCAGCTGAGCTAGCCGCCCGTCGCGGCGGTTCTTAAGGAGCCTGGGTTGCGTTGGCTAGCTTCGATCCTCCTGGCCCTGGGCGCGATGCCTGCTGAGGCCGCGGCGCCCGCCACCGTCGCGGCGTACATGGGCCAGCCGCAGGCGGCTCCGTCGGCGCGGATCGCCTACGGCCCGGCGCCGGCCCAGGTGGTCGAGCTGTTCCTGCCGCCCGGCAAGGGTCCGCACCCGGTCGTGGTGCTGATCCATGGCGGCTGCTTCCTCGCCGAGTACCAGGGCCTGCCGCAAACCAGCGGGATCGCCGCCGACCTCGCCGCCCGCGGCTACGCCGTCTGGAACGTCGAGTACCGCAGGCTGGGCGAGGCGGGCGCAGGCTATCCCGGCACGTTCCTCGACGTCGCCGACGCCGTCGACCGGATCCGCGCCGAGGCGCCCAGGTACGGGCTCGACGCGAAGCGCGTGATCGCCGTCGGCCACTCGGCGGGCGGCCACCTGGCGCTCTGGGCCGCCTCGCGCGGGAAGCTGCCGAGGTCGAGCCCGCTCTGGCGCGCCGACCCTCTGCCCATCCGCGCCGTCGTCAGCCTCGGCGGCATCGGCGACCTTCAGGCCCACGCGGACATCTTCTCCGGCGCCTGCGGCCCGACGCTGGCGCAGGTCGCGCCGCCTGAGACCTATGCCGAAACCTCGCCGGCGGCGCTGCTGCCGGCCGGCGTCCCGGTGACGATGATCCACGGCGAGTTCGACCATGTGATGCCGCCCGGCACGGGCCGCTCCTACGCCGCCACCGTGCGCGCCGCGGGCGACCGGGCGGACGCGATCGAGGTCGGGAGCGCCGGCCACTTCGAGCCGGTGATGCCGGGAGCGGACGCCTGGCGAACCGTGGTGCTGCCGGCCATCGCCCGCGCGTTCGGCAAGCGCCCCTGATGCGCCGCAGGGCCCTCGGCCGGACCGGCCTGATGGTTTCGGAGCTCGGATTCGGCTGCGCCAGCTGGTGGGGCAAGCCGGCGTTCGACGAGCGAACCGCCCTGGGCCTCGTCCACGAGGCCATCGACCTCGGTGTCACCCTGTTCGACACCGGCGCCAGCTATTCCGCCGGCGAGGCCGAGCCGCGCCTGGGCCGCGCGCTGAAGGGGCGCGACGTCTCCGGCCTCGTGATCGCCACCAAGGCCGGAACCTTCCACGCCGGCGGCGGCCGCATCGCGCGCGACATGACCCCGGCCGCCGTGGTCGCGAGCGCCGAGCGCAGCCTGCGCAACCTGGGCCTCGAGCGCCTCGGTCTCCTGCAGCTGCACGGCCCGTCGATCGCCGAGCTGGACGATCCGATGCTGGCCGCCCTGGACGGGCTGAAGCGCAGAGGCCTCGTGGCCGCCGTCGGCCTCAACAGCTTCGACCCCGCGGTGACGGAGCATGCCGTCGGCCTGTCGCAGGTCGACGTCCTGATGGTCGACTACAACGTCTTGCGCCCCGAGCGCGAACCGCTGATCGCCAGCGCCGCGGCGGCCGGGAAGGGGGTGCTCGCCGGCATGCCCCTGGCGATGGGCCACACGCGGCCGCTGCTGGCCCGCCTGAGAGGGCCTCAGGACGTCTGGTACGCGGCGCGCGCCCTCGCGAAGCACCGGGGCGAGCTCGCCCGCGGCCGCCGCTTCCGGTTCCTCCACGAGCTGCCCGGCATGACCGGCGCCCAGGCGGCCCTGGCCTACGTCCTGGCCAACCCCGGCGTCAGCGCCGCGGTCTTCGGCGCCACGCGCCCGGCCCACCTGCGCGAGAACGTGGCCGCCGCCGGGATGGTCCTGCCGCCCGAGGTCCTCGCCCGCATCCGCGAGGCCCAGGCCTGACGGCGGCGGGATGCCGTCCTGACGCCACGTGAGGACTTCCGCCGGCCGCCTGCGGGAGGCATGCTCCCGGCCAACGGAACAACGATAACCTAATGGGCAGGAGCGTATGGCGGAGACCGTCGAGCAGATCGAAGAGATCCTGAAGGACTCCCACTTGCCGGCGCTGATGTGCGCCATGGTCCAGATGACCGGCGACACCGACTGGCTGAAGTCCGAGTGGACGCCCGTCTACAACCCGCTTTCCCGCGGCGACACGGGCATCCCCGAGGCCGAGCAGGCGCAGATCCGCAAGCGCGCCGCCGCCGCGATCCACGCCTATCTGGGCGGCCGACCGCTCGCGCTGCAGAACCCCGCCACAGACATCCTGCGCCGGCAGATGGACTTCGTGGCCGGCGCCGCGATCCCCGAGCAGTACGTCGACTTCCTGGTGGACGAGCTGTCCCTGAAGGGCCGCAGCTCCAAGGAGCCCCACTTCGAGGCGCCGCAGGTGCAGGCCGCCGCGCGACGGATGAAGGTGCTGGTGATCGGCGCGGGCATGTCGGGCCTGCTCACCGGCATCCGCCTCAGCCAGGCGGGCGTCCCGTTCGAGATCGTCGACAAGAACCCCGACGTAGGCGGCACCTGGTTCGAGAACACCTATCCAGGCTGCCGGGTGGACAACTCGAACCACATGTACAGCTACTCGTTCGAGCCCAACCACGCCTGGCCCCAGCACTTCTCGCCGCAGCCCGTGCTGCTCGAGTACTTCCGCGGCATCGCGGCCAAGTACGACCTGAAGAAGCACATCCGCTTCGAGACCCTGGTCGAGACCCTGGCCTGGGACGAGGCCCGCTCGGTCTGGCGCGCCACGCTGAAGGGCAAGGACGGGAAGACTGAGGTCGTCGAGGCCAACGCCGTCGTCACCGCCGTGGGCCAGCTGAACCGCCCGCGCTTCCCGGAGATCGAGGGGATGGGCACGTTCGAGGGCCCCGCCTTCCACTCCGCCGAGTGGCGCCACGACGTCGACCTGACCGGCAAGAAGGTGATCGTCATCGGCACCGGCGCTTCGGCCTACCAGTTCGTGCCCGAGATCGCGCCCAAGGTGGAGCACCTGACGGTGTTCCAGCGCACCCCGCCGTGGGGCCTGCCCGTGCCGCACTACCACGAGGACGTGCCCGAAGGCATGAAGTGGACGCTCGAGCACGTGCCCTACTACGACAAGTGGTACCGCTTCTGGCTGTTCTGGATGACCACCGAGGGCTTCCTGCCCATGGTGAAGTCCGATCCGCTGTGGAACGGCGGCCCCGGCGCCGTTAGCGAGATGAACGCGGGCCTGCGCGACATGGCCATCGCGAGCTTCTCGGCCCAGCTGGCCGACCGGCCCGACCTGCTCCCCAAGGTGACCCCGAACTATCCCGTCGGCGGCAAGCGCGCCGTGCTCGACAACGGCGTCTGGCTCGCGGCGCTGAAGCGCGACAACGTCGATCTCGTGACCGACAGGATCGCCCGGGTCACGCCCAAGGGCGTCGTCACCGCCGACGGCAAGGAATACGAGGCCGACGTGCTGATCTACGGCACCGGCTTCCAGGCCTCGAACTTCCTCTCGTTCCTCAAGGTGAAGGGCCGGGGCGGACGCGACCTGCACGAGAGCTGGGGCGGCGACGCGCGCGCCTACCTTGGCATCACGCACCCCGGCTTCCCGAACTTCTTCACGATCTACGGGCCCAACACGAACATCGTCGTGAACGGCTCGATCATCTTCTTCTCCGAGTGCGCCGTCCGCTACATCGTGGGCGCGCTCAAGCTGCTGGCCGAGACGGGCGCGGCGGCGATGGAGCCGAAGGCGTCGGTCTACGACGAGTTCAACAAGCGCGTGGACGAGGCGAACGCCGGCTGGGCCTGGGGTTCGCCGCACGTGTCCAGTTGGTACAAGAACCAGTTCGGCCGCGTCAGCCAGAACTGGCCCTTCGGCCTGATCGACTACTGGAAGGCGACCCTGGCCCCCAACCCCGACGACTACGTCCTGGAGCGGGAAAAGGCGCCGGCGTAGGGCGCTTTCCCCGCCGCTGTGGGTCAGGACCCCGCCGTCAGCGCCAGCAGGGCGAACGAAGCCAGCCAGTGCTCGCCCATGTAGTCGCCGGCCACGTGCGGCAGGGCGGCGGCCAGGTGCGCATCGGCGGCCGCCGACGCCGCGGTGCGCGCCGGGTCGTCCGCGTCGAGGACCGCGGCGATCTCGCGCCAGCACCACGCGCGCGACAGGTTCAGTCCGTCCAGGTGGGCGATCTTGCCGTCGGTGCGGTCCGTGGGCGCGGCGGGCGTGAACAGGCTCGCCGGCTCGCCCCGCGCCAACCGGGGCAGGTAGGCCGCCAGCCAGGCGCGGAAGTCCGCTGCAGGGAGCAGGCGACGCAGGCACTCCGCGGTCATCAGGGTGGGCGACAGGAAGTCGTCGAGCGAAGGCTCCCACGCCTGCGCGTCACGGTCCTGCCCGTGCCAGGCCACCGCCCGCTCGCGGAGCAGTTCCAGCAGTTCCGTGTCGCCGACGACCTGCGCGTAGTCGGACGCCAGCGCCAGCGCGAACGCGGTGGACGAGTGGACGCCCGTCCGGATCGGGTAGGCGGCAACGGGCAGGAAGTCCCGGAACCTCCGGGCGAAGGCGTCGGCCAGCGGCCGGTGCGTCGCCGCCCAGGGCGCGTCATGGGCAACAAGCTCGCCCTGCAGCTTCAGCAGCCAAGCCCAGCCGTAGGGCCGCTCGAAACCGCGCGACGCTGGCCGTTCCACATAGGCGGTCTCGGCGGCCACGTTCCCCGCGGTGAAGCTATCGTCGAAGAGCGATCGGATCGCGCCCGCCTCGGGGATCTCCGGATGGCGTCGGAGCACGGTCGCCAGCGTCCAGTAGCCGTGGACGCACGAGTGCCAGTCGAAGCTGCCGTAGTAGATCGGGTGCAGGTCGCGCGGCCCGTGCACGTCTCCGGGCCCGGCCAGCACGTGATCCATCTTGTTGGGGTACTCGCGGCCGACGTGGCCCAGCGCGATCCGGGCGAACCGCGAGGCGAGCTCGGCCGTCAGTCCGAGTTCAGAACGCGAAGGCATACATCAGCACCACATTGGCGATGAGGAGGGGAAGCGCCGTCGGGATCTGCGCCTTGATCACCGCGTAGCGGTCGGGCAGCTCCAGGAGCGCGGCCGGCACCAGGTTGAAGTTGGCCGCCAACGGGGTCATCAGCGTGCCGCAGAACCCCGACAGCATCCCGATGGCGCAGATCACGGCGGGATCGCCCCCGAACTGGCGGATCAGGATCGGCAGCCCGATGCCGGCGGTCATCACGGGGAAGGCCGCGAAGGCGTTGCCCATGATCACGGTGAAGCCCGCCATGCCCAGGCAGTAGACGGCGACGGCCGTCAGGCGCGCGTCCATCGGGATGTAGCTGGTGACCAGCTGGCCGATCAGCTCGCCCACGCCCGCGATCGCGAAGACCGCGCCCAGGGCCGCCAGCATCTGCGGGAGCAGCGCGGCCCAGCCCACGGTGTCCATCAGCCGGCGGCCCTCCTGCAGGGGGCTCATGAGCGGCTGGCGCAGCAGGACCAGGCCGACGCCCGTGGCGATCACGGCCGCCAGCGCGAGCGAGATCAGCGTGGCCTGCTTGGGGTCCATCAGCGTCAGGCCGCCGTACTTCGTCGCCAGCACCCCGGCCGCCACCACCACGGGCAGGCTGAGCGCGGGCACGAACAGCGTCTCCCCGAACCGGTCCGCGAGGCTCCGGCGTTCCTCGGGCGACGTGGTCGCGGGCGCGCCGCGGCCCAGCAGGCCCAGGCCGGCGATGAGGGCGAGACCCAGCACCAGCACCCCGTTGCCGAGGTCGCCCAGCCGGTCGCCGGCGAGGAAACTCAGCGCCACGAGCCCCCAGAACAGGGCGTTGCCGAGCCGCTTGGTGTTGTTGCGGTCCAGCGCGCTCAGCACGGCGAAGGCGGCGAACAGCGCGCCCGCGAGCAGGTAGACGGCCGACAACTGGATCATCCGGCCGTCCTCCGCCGCGTCCTGCGGTCGAAGAGGACCAGCCGGGCGCCATGGATCACGAACGCCACGATGGCGGTGGGAATGGCCCAGACGGACAGCTGGATCGGGTCGAGCGTGATCCCGCTGGAGGCCAGGAAGCCCACCATCAGCAGGATCGAGCCGATGGCGATGAAGATGTCCTCACCGAAGAAGAGGCCGATGTTGTCCGTCCCGGCCGCCATGGCCCGGACGTCCTGGCGCGTCGCGGCGTCCAGCGGTCCGGTCCGCGTCTCGACGGCGCCCTCGGCCATCGGCGCGACCATCGGTCGGATGCTTTGGGTCTGGCCGGCGATCGAGGTCAGCCCCAGCGCCGAGGTGATCTGCCGGAACGCGAGGTACAGGATGAGCAGGGGGCCCACCGAGACCTGCCGGAAGCGTCCGATCAGGCTGCGCGCGCGCTCCTGCAGCCCGGCGCGCTCCACCACGCCCGCAACGGGAAGCACCAGATAGGCCACCGTGACGAACCGGTTCTCGTTGAACGCCTTGCCGAACGCTTCGAGGACCTCGACCGGCGTCATCCCCGCCGCGAGCCCCGTGACGAAGGCGGCGATGACCACCACGAGCAGCGGGTTCAGCCGCACGGCGAAGCCGACCACGACGGCGGCCACGCCCAGGAGGGTCAGCATGCGGGCTCCCGTTCCGAATCCACGCCCATAGGAGCGGCTGCCTCAGCGGCGGGCAAGCCAAGCGTCGGCAAGGGCCAGGAAGCCGTCCACCGGGATCACCTCGGCGCGGGCCTGAGGGTCCAGACCGGCCGCCCGCACGAGGTCCTCGCCGCCCAGCGCCTTCAGGCTGGAGCGCAACATCTTGCGGCGTTGCCCAAAGGCGGCGGCCGTCACGGCCTGCAAGGCCTCCAGCCGCGTGCGCGAGGGCCGCTGCGCGAGAGGCTCGAGTCTGACGACGGCGGACTCCACCCGCGGCGGCGGCGTGAATGCGCGCGCGGGCACGTCCAGCACGCGCCGGGCCGTGCAGGTGGCCTGAACAATCACCGCCAGGCGGCCGTAGGCGTCTTCGCCGGGGCCTTCGGTGATCCGGTCCACGACTTCGCGCTGGAACATCAGGGTGAGCGAGGCGGGCGTCCACGGGCCGGTCAGCCACTTGATCAGCAGCGGCGTGCCCACGTTGTAGGGCAGGTTGGAGACCAGGTGCGCCGGCGCGCCGGCCGCCAGGGCGGCCTCGTCCGCCGCCAGGGCGTCGCCGAAGATCAGGGTGAGGCCCGGGGCCGCGTCCGCGACCTCCTGCAACAGCGGCCGGAAGCGCTCGTCCTTCTCGATGGCCGTGACGCGAGCCCCGGTCTCGAGCAGCGCCCGGGTCAGTCCGCCCGGACCCGGGCCCACCTCGATCACATGATCGCCTTCGCCGATCTCGGCCAGGCGGGCGATCTTCCGGGTCACGTTGAGGTCGAGAAGGAAGTGCTGGCCGAAGGCCTTCTTGGCCCAGAGGCCGTGGGCCTCCAGCGCATCGCGCAGGCTCGGCAGGCGATCCAGGCTCAAGGCCGCCGCCGGGCGATCTCGGCGGCCAGCCGGATGGCGGCGATCAGGCTGTCCGGGCGGGCGATCCCACGGCCGGCGATGTCGAAAGCCGTTCCGTGGTCGGGCGAGGTGCGCACGATGGGCAGGCCCAGCGTCACGTTCACGCCGCCCCAGAAGTCGAGCATCTTCACCGGGATCAGCGCCTGGTCATGATAGAGGCAAACCGCCGCGTCGTAGGTCCGGCGCACCTCTTCGGGGAAGAGCGTGTCGGCGGGGTAGGGGCCCCGGGCGTCGACGCCAAGGTCCTTCAGCACCCGCACGGCCGGCTCGACGATCTCGACCTCCTCGCGGCCGATAGCGCCCGACTCGCCCGCGTGCGGGTTGAGCCCCGCCACGACGAGGCGCGGACGCGCCACGCCGAAGTCGCGCTGCAGGGCCTGGGCGGTCACCAGGCCCGCGTCGACGACGGCCTCGATGCTAAGCTTGCTCGCCACCTTCGCGATCGGCTCGTGCACCGTGACCAGGGTCACGCGCAGGTCCTTCGCCGTCAGCATCATCACGGGGCCGCGCGCGCCCTCGTAGGGCGCAGCCGACGTGAGTTCGCCCAGGAACTCGGTGTGGCCGGGGAACTTGAAGCCGGCGGCGTACAATGGCGCCTTGGCGATCGGCGCGGTGACCACGCCTGCGACGGTGCGGGACAGGGCGAGGCCGACGGCGGTCTCGATCCAGCGGATCACGGCGCCCGCCGCCTCCGGCGTGGGCCGGCCCGCAACGACCGGCGCCTTGAGGGGCAGGTCCAGAACCGGAATGGCGTCCGGGAAGGCCGCGGCGGCCTCGTCGGGGGTCGAAATGCTCCGGACCAGGGCCGCCGACGACGTCGGCGCCGCCGCGACGGCCTGGGCGTCGCCGACGACGAAGAACACGTGCGGCTCCGTGCGTAGGGCCCGCCACGCCTTGACGATGATTTCCGGGCCGATGCCGGCCGGATCGCCGAGCGTCAGCGC
>NZ_JAEUMN010000098.1 GCF_016793225.1 Phenylobacterium sp. | reverse complement strand
CGCTGCTCGGTGATCTCGGTGATGTCGGTGGCGTACTTCACGACCTTGTAGGGGCGGCCGTTGAGGTCGAAGATCGGGTTGTAGCTGGCCTGCAGCCAGATCTCCTTCCCGCCCTTGCCGAAGCGCTGGTACTTGCCGCTGACCAGCTCACCGTGCGCCAGGCGGTCCCACATTCCGCGATACTCGGACGTCTGGCGCTCGTCGGGGCTGACGAACATGCTGTGGTGCTGGCCCCGGATCTCGTCGATCGAGTAGCCCACCGTGGCGAGGAAGTTGGGGTTGGCGTTCTGGATCTTGCCCTCGAGGCTGAACTCGATCACGGCCATCGCCTTGCTGATGGCGTCGATCTGGCCCTCGAAGTCGGCCGTCTGCATCCGCTGTTCGGTGATGTCGGTGGCGTACTTCACCACGCGGAAGGGCTTGCCGTTACCGTCCAGCACCGGGTTGTAGCTGGCCTGGATCCAGATCTCGCGGCCGCCCTTGGCGATGCGCTTGTAGACGGCCGCGTCGAACTCGCCGCGGCCCAGCTTCTCCCAGAACGCGCGGTAGGCCGGGGCGCTGGCCTCCGCCGGATCGACGAACATCCGGTGATGCTGCCCCTGGATCTCGGACATCGAGTAGCCGAGGGCGTTCAGGAAGTTCTCGTTGGCGTTCAGGATCGTGCCGTCGAGGTTGAATTCGATGACGGCCTGCGACTTGTCGATGGCCGAAAGCATCCCGCTGGCGCGGCGCTGCTCGGTGACGTTGGCCCACTCCAGCACGTTGCCCACGTACGCGCCGGACTCGTCGATCACCGAGCTGATGTTCAGGGCGAAGCGCAGCTCGCCGATCGTGATCTCGGCCTTGTGCGGCGCGGCCAGCGGCTGGGCCAGGAGCCGGCGCTGATGCGCCGGGTTCTTGTGGAACCCGTCGATGTTGGCGCCGATGATGTTGTTCACGTCCAGCGTCGGATACGCCGCGCGGAAGGCCGCGGCGTTGTTGACGATCAGGTCGCGCGTGGCCTGGTTCACGTAGGTGATGTTGAAATCGAGGTCGATCATCATCACCGCGGAGGTGGCGCCGTCGACGGCCGTGCGGATGGCCGCCGGCAGGTCGAACTCGGGCTCGTCGGGGGTGATCGCGCGGGCTGCCGCAGATCGGGACATGGTCATCTTCCTTCTAGGCCGCCGTCAGGCGGTATTGGCGCGGGTTGGGACGGGGAACGAGGCGGGGTCGCCGGGTGCAGGGGTCAGGCCGCATGGGCGACCGACCCGAGATTCAGGAGCTGGTCGACGTCGACCACCAGCAGCAGCTCGCCCTCCAGCCGGTAGAGGCCGGAGCAGACCGAGCGCCAGTGAGCCGACAGCGTGACCGGCGTGGGTTCGTGCTCGGTGGGCGCCAGCCAGAGCACGTCGCCCACGTCGTCGACGATCAGGGCGTAGAGTTCGCCCGTCCGCTCGACGATCACGCTCATGAAGCTGTCGCCGGGGGCGCGATCGGCCATCCGGAGACGGCGGCGCATGTCGATCGCCGTGACGATGCGGCCGCGCAGGTTGAGCGAACCCGCGACCTCGGGCGGGCCCATCGGCACGCGGTTGATCGCGGTCTGGGCGATCACGTCCTGCACCTTCAGGACGGGAACGCCGAACGTCTGCTCGCCGACCCGGATCGAGACGAGCCCTTCAGGTTCGGTCGCGTTGGAATGACTGGCGTCGGTCGACGGATTCATGCGGCGCCTTTCAGTTCACCAAGGGCTTCGGAGACGGCGTCGAGCAGGCTGGCGCGCTGCTTGGTCTGCAGGCCGTTCTCGAGCGACAGGCTGAGCAGCGGCGTCCGGTGCCACGCCTCGGCGCGCGCGAAGGCTCCGGCGAAGGCGCGGGCTTCCGCGGGGTTGGATGTGTCGGCCATGATCAGCTGGAAGGTCTCGCCGGCGTCGTACAGCGCCATGGCGGCTTCCGGATCCGACGCGACCTTCACCTCGTAGCCCGCCTGGCCCAGCAGCGGGGCCAGCAGGAGCTGGGCGAAGGCGCTGCCGTCGATGACGAGCAGCCGGCGCGCGCCCGCCGGCGCCTTCTGGGCCGGCGCCGCTTCGGCGCGCGGAGCCACAGGCGCGGCCGGCGCAGCGGCGGGGGCGAGGTCGCCCTCGTTCAGGGCGCGCCGCCAGTAGTGGTCCACGTCGATGAGCTCGGTGGCCGCGCCCTCGATGATCAGGCTGCCCGACGCGGCCTGGCCCACGGACTCGAGGTCCGTCCTCACGGTGCTCTCGACGATGTCGACGATCTCGTGCGCCAGGAGGCCTACGGCGCGCTCGCCGCGGGCGAAGACCAGCAGCGGCCGCGCCTCGTCGGTGTCCCACGTCTCGGCAGGCGCCGCATTCGTCCCGACGATGGGCATCAGGCGGCCGCGATACTGGATGACCGTGCGGCCATCTACCTTCTCGATCTGGCTCGGCGAAAGTTCCTCGATGCGCGAGACGAGCGACAGCGGCGTCGCCTTCAGCGCCTCGTCCGAGGCGCGGAACACCAGCATCGCCGTCCGCTCCTCGCGACGCGCATCCGCGCTCTCGATCTCCGCGGCCTGGCTGGCCGAAGCCTGCGAGGCGCCGGCCTCCACCGACACGCCCTTGAGGTCGAGGATCAGGATGACCGAGCCGTCGCCGAGGATGGTCGCGCCGGAGTAGAGCTTGAGATGCCGCAGGACCGTGGCCACCGGCTTCACCACGATCTCCTCGGTGTCGAAGACGCGGTCGACGATGACGCCGAAGGTGAAGCCGCCCACCTTGGCGACGACGATGCAGGTTTCCGCCGACGGCTCGTCCGACGGCTCCAGCTGCAGGAGCTGCTGCAGCGAGACGAGGGGCAGGAGACGGTCGCGGAGGCGCAGGACGGCCGCGCCGTCCACGTACTCGACCGCCCGCCCGCTGGCGCCGCTGGCGCTCACCAGCTCCACGACGGACGACTGCGGCAGGGCGAAACGCTCGCCGCAGCACTCGACGATCAGCGCCGAGACGATGGTCAGCGTGAGCGGGATGCGGATCAGGAACCGCGTGCCCTCGCCCTCGGCCGACGTCACCTCGATCGTGCCGCCGATCTTCTCGATGTTGGTGCGCACGACGTCCATGCCGACCCCGCGGCCGGACACGCTCGTGACCTCGGCGGCGGTGGAGAAGCCGGGGAGGAAGATGAGCTGCCGCGCATCGGAGTCGCTGAGCTGCTCGGCCTGGGCCGCGGTGATCAGGCCGGACGAGACCGCCTTGGCGCGGATCCGCTCGGCGGGAAGCCCGCGCCCGTCGTCCGCCACCTCGATGAGGATGGCGCCGCCTTCGTGGCGGGCCTGCAGGGTGATGCGGCCGGTTTCCGACTTGCCGGCGGCGCGGCGTTCCTCCGGCCGCTCCAGCCCGTGGTCCGCGGCGTTTCGGATCATGTGCGTGAGCGGGTCCCGGATCATCTCCAGGACCTGCCGGTCGAGCTCGGTCTCCTGGCCGTACATCGCCAGGTCGATGCTCTTGCCCAGGTCGTGCGCCAGATCGCGCACCAGCCGCGGCAGCTTGGCCCAGGCGCCGCTGATGGGCTGCATGCGCGTGGTCATCACGCCTTCCTGCAGCTCGCTGGTCACCTGGTTGAGGCGATTGAGCGGGGCGGCGAACGGGCTTTCCGGCTGGGTCCGCAGGGTCTGGATCAGCTGGTTGCGGATGAGCACCAGTTCGCTCACCACGGTCATCAGATGCTCGAGCGCGTCGACGGTGACGCGGATGGTCTGCGGCACGCCGCCATCCGGCGCGACAGCGGCGGCCGGGACGGCGGCGGCGCCGGCCTGAGCCGGCGTGGCCGGGGCCGCAACGGCGGGGGGCGTCGCCACGGGCGCCGCTTCAGGCTCGGGATCGATCGCCGCGGGGGTTTCCTCGGCCACGGCCACGGGCGCGGGTTCGGGCAGGGCGGCCGGCTCCGGTTCCGCGGCGGGCGCGGACGCCTGCGGCTCGGCGGCGGCCGCGGCGGGAAGAGCGCGCTGCCGCAGCATGTCGATCGCCGCGCCCTCCACGTCCAGTTCGTGCAGCGCCCGCGCGATGGCGTCGAACACGACCTCGGCGGCGGCGGGATCCTTTTCGAAGACCGCCTGGAAGTCGCCGACGGCCTCGGGCTTCCGCGAATGGGTGGCGAGGGTGTCCCGGAGCGCGGCGTGCATCGCGTCGCGCTGGTCGATGCCGAAGTGGACGGCGACGCGCTCGTCGGCCGTGAGCACGGAGATCGCGCCCTCGACAGCGGCGTCCAGGGTGGAATCGTTGCCGATGCGTTCGATCAGCGGTCGCTGGGGCGTCTCGGGCGCCGCCTCGACGGAAGCGTCCGGTTCAGGCGCGAGCGGCTCGGCCGCCGGGGCGGCCGGCGTGAGAACGGCTTCAAGGCGCGCGATCAGGTCGGCGTCGTCCCCGGCCGGCTCGGCTCCCGTGGCGGCGAGGCCGTCGATCAGGGTGCGGATGAGGTCGACCGCCTCGAGGATGGTCGAGACGGCGTCGGGCGTGACGGCAAGATCGCCGTCGCGGAAGGCGCCCAGGACGTTCTCGGCGGCGTGCGCCACCGTCTGCAGGCGCATGAGGCCCAGGAAGCCGCACGTCCCCTTGATCGTGTGCACGAGACGGAAGATGCCGCCCAGCGTCTCGGGATCGTTCGGACTCTGCTCGAACCGCACGAGTTCGCTGTCGAGCGCCTCCAGGCCCTCGCGGCTCTCGGCGATGAAGTCGCTGACCAGGTCGTCCAACAGGCCCCCCAAGACACTCGAATCGACGGCGTGTGTTCAGGGGGGATGTGGACCGGCGAGAGTTAACGCGTCTCTAATGACAACAATAACTTCTAAGGTGGATGCACGAACTGTTGTGCAACTTTGGCGCGTTTAGGTTACCCGTCAAAGTTAACTGCAAATTCTTCGACAAATTTGGTCCGCCTGCCGGACAAGCTTTTAATCGTCTAGCCTTTGAGTTTGCACTCCGCGGGTAATTTTACACCTGAAGGCAACACTTCAGGTTACGCATTGTTATCGTTTCTGCCGCGATTTCCCCATCGTGAACGGGCCGGGGTTCGGCCAGCGACTGGGGTTCCATATGGCGGTCGACAAGACGATGAACGTCCTTGTGGTCGACGACTACAAGACCATGGTGCGGATCGTGCGGGGGCTCCTGGAGCAACTCGGCTTCCGGAACATCGATGACGCGACTGACGGCCCCACCGCGCTGGAGCTCATCCGCTCCAAGCCCTATGGCCTGATCCTGTCGGATTGGAACATGCAGCCCATGACCGGCCTGGAGCTGCTCCAGGCCGTGCGGGCGGATCCGCGCACGGAATCGGTGCCGTTCGTGATGGTGACGGCGGAAGCCAAGACCGAGAACGTGATCGCGGCGCGCAAGGCGGGGGTCAACAACTACATCATCAAGCCGTTCAACCTTGCGGTGCTCAAGCAGAAGCTCGGCGCCGTCTTCGGGGAGCTCTGAACTTGAGCGGCGAAACCGCCCGCGAGCTGCTGACGGCGATCCGGGCCGACATCAGCCTGGCGGCCGACAGCCTGCTTTCCGGGGCCGAGAAGGGCCTGCGCGACGTTCAGGCGGCGCGCGAGGGACAGCCCGGCGCCCTCGACCGGCTGGAAGCGGTGCTCTGCGCCCTGCTCGAGGCCTGCGCCTTCCAGGACCTGGCGGGCCAGCGCCTCAGCAAGCTGGAGGGCTGCATCGACGGAGACCTGCGCAGCGGGAGCGATCCCCTCCTCAACGGTCCTGCGCTGCACGGCCAGGGGCTGGACCAGTCCGCCATCGACGCCCTGATGGGCGAGGCCTCTCGATAGGACGTCGGGGAGCGCGCCGCCGTGCATTCCCAGACCCGCCTCGATCTCCGCAGCGCGCGGATGCTGGTCATCGACGACAACACCCAGTCGGCGGAACTCATCGCGCAGATGCTGATGGGCTTCCGGGTGGGCAAGGTCGAGGTGTGCCGGACGCCGCAGGAGGGCGCCGAGACCATCGCCGCGCGGCGCTACGACCTGCTGATCATAGACGCCGACATGCAGGGGGTGGACGGCATCACCTTCACCCGCGACCTGCGCACCCAGTCCGACAAGATCAACTACACCACCCCGGTCATCCTGATCAGCAGCCACACGCCGGTGGGCAAGGTGCAGAGCGCGCGCGACGCCGGGGCGAACCTGGTGGTCAAGACGCCCATCGCGCCGGCGACGCTGCTGAACCGGATCGTCTGGCTGGCGCGTAACGGCCGACCCTTCGTGAGTTCGGACGGCTACTGCGGGCCGGACCGGCGATTCAAGAAGCTCCCGCCCCCCGAGGGGACGGGAGAACGGCGAGCCGATGCGCTCGCCCTCACCGCCTCACCTGAACGCGAGATGTCTCAGGACGAGGTGGACGCATTGTTTGGCTAGGAGAGCGAAGTGGGCGAAGTTCGCATCATCGAGGTGGAAAATCGGCTCGCCAAGATCCTCAGCGGGCTTGGCGGCGCGTCGACCAACGAGCTCGTCCGCGACGCGGACCAGAACGTCGAGGACATGGGCGACCAGATCCGCGAGTTCGTGAAGGAGAACCTCGCCCCGTTGCTGACCTACGCCGGCAAGGGCGAAGACGTGCTGTTCGCCGAGAGCCGCACGATCGGCAAGCACGCGCGCAACATCGCCGAGGTGGCCGGCGCCGCGGGCATGGAGGGTATCGGCGAGGTGGCGCGGGGCATCAGCTGCATGATCGACAACCTCGGGAGCAGCGGTCTGTGGCACACCGACGCGCTGAAGCTGCACCTGGATTCCCTTTTGCTGCTCACCAGCAGCGGCGTGCCGCGCGGCGAGCAGGCCCTGATCCTGAACCGCCTCCTGACCATGCGGCAGAGGATCGGCGTCGTCGAATAAGGCCCCGGGACAGGCGAAGGCCAGGCTCGCTTCCCTAGGCGTCCCAGGTCCTCAGCCACGCCCGCAGCCGCGGCGGGTCGGGCAGGCGCACGCATCGGTACGCGGTTTCGACCAGCCCCAGCGCCGCCAGTTCGCCCAGCGCCTTGGCCACGGTCATGCTCGAGACCCCGATGATGGCGGCGATGTCCTCGTGCAGGCACCGAATGAGCTGATTGCCCCCCTGCGTGCGCAGGCTGTCGCCGAGCAGCCGGGCGATGCGCGCGGCCGGCGGGAGCAGGCGGACGTCGTCGAGCAGCTGCATCAGCAGGGCCGCGCGCTCCGTCGTGTCCCTGAGCAGGGCGAGCGCGAGCCGCGGCGAACGCTCGACCAGCCGGGTCACGTCGTCGGCCGCGATCCGGTCGATCACGGTCTCCCCGACGGCGATCACGTCGTAGATCCGCTCCCGGCCCAGGGCCGCCGTCGCGTAGCCGAAATGCTGGCCGGGGCCGAGGAGCCCGCCGGACACCCGCTTTCCCGAGAGGCTCGTGCGGCTGAGCCTGACGCCCCCCTCGACGACCAGGCAGAACTGCGGGCGGCGCTCGCCACGGGCGAAGATCGACTGCCGGTCCGGAAAATGGGCGCGCGACGCCCGGGCGGCGAGATCGGCCGCGTCCTCCGGCGTCAGCCGCGCGGACAGGGGCGTCACGCCGTAGTCCAGCGGATCGAGTCGCCGCGGGTCCGTCTCTCCGCCTGCAGAGCGGGCCGTCACGAAGCGGCTTCGGCCACCGGCCTCGCCCGCCGGCGCTCGCTCGCCTGGACAAGGAGGCCGAGCGCGGCCGCGACCGAGAGCCGGCCGGGGTGGAATGCGTGGACGAGCGCCTCGTCGAGACCGAGTTCGGCCAGGGACATCGCATCGGACGCTTCCCACGCGCGGCGGCCGCTGAAGAGCCGCTTTGCGACCGGCCGGTCGTCCAGGGTCTCGAGCTCGCGCACCAGCGGGCTCTCGGCCAGAGCCGCATAGGCGCGCCTCACATCGCGCACGGCGCCTTCCAGCGCCTGAAGGAACCGGCCCTGGCGCAGGATCAGCATGCCGGACAGCCCCTCGTCCTCCAGCATCGCCGTCAGCACACGATAGCCTCGGCCCCGCTCCAGACCGGGCGCCAGCGCGCCGTGGACCAGCAGCCGGTGCGCGCCACTGGGCGGCGGTGGCGGCGCCACAGGCCGACGGGCCAGGAACCAGACCCCCTCGACCCCGCCGCCGCTGCCCATCCCGATCCCCAGGCCCTCGAACGCCTCGACGATCGCCTTCAGCGTCCGGGCGTTGGCGTCCACCGGGCCCCGGATTCGCTCGAGCCGCTTGATCGTCTCGACGCTGATGCGCGCCAGACGCGCGAGCTCCACCTGTTCGATTCTGCCGAGCGACCGTGCTGCCCTCAGCTGCTCGCCCGTGATCGCGCCCCCAGGAAACCTCTCAACTCCTCCGTGCAAGCGACGTGATCTCCGATTCGCGGCGTCGTGCGGCGGCCGGCTGGCCGGAAGCCGCTCGAACTTACGGTATGACACCAGTGTTATGCGAGTTGTGCGCGCGCGGAATACAAAGAAGTTGAGATTCCGCCGCCCGCGCGTCTCGAAGGCCGAAGGCACGCCTGCGTTGTACTCGACGAGCTATCCGGGAGGCCGGAGGCGCCCGGAACACGAAGGGTGTCCGAGAGCGCCACCGACGCGTCGCGCAACGGCTCGGTACGGGCGGCGGTGGCGGAGAGGGAGGGATTCGAACCCTCGATACCCTTGCGAGTATGCCGCATTTCGAGTGCGGTGCTTTCAACCACTCAGCCACCTCTCCGACGGGCTGCACGGCGGTCGCGGAGACCGCCGGCTGAGCGAGGCGCGACTGATACTCATCCGGCCCGGCTCACGCAAGCGCGGCGTCATCGCGGGCGCGAACCCGGCTTCAGGCCGCAACGCCGGCTTGCCTGCCGCTGCGCCAACCCGGGAGAGTGTCGCCGTCGCCGCGGAGCCGCCGATGTCCGAAGCCCTGCCCGAGATGATCTCCCTGGGCGCGAAGCTCGCCCGCCACGCCGCCGCCCGCGGTGACAGCCCCGCGGTGACGTGCGGCGAGGAGACGCTGACCTACGCCGAGCTGCACCGCCGCTCCAACCGGCTGGCCCGGGCGCTGGCGGCGAAGGGCGTGACGTACGGCGACCTGGTAACGATCGGGCTGCCCAACGGCGTGGGGTTCGCCGTGGCGGCCTACGCGGTCTGGAAACTCGGGGCGACCCCCCAGCCGGTGTCGTTCCGCCTGCCCCGGGCCGAGCTGCAGGCCATCGTGGAGCTGGCGCGCGCGCCGCTGGTGATCGCCGACTTCGAGCACGAGCTGGACCGCCCCGTGCTGACCCTGGCCGAGCTTGAGGCGCTGGGCGACGACGACAGCGACCTGCCCGACGTCACCGCCCCGATCCTGAAGGCCCCGACGAGCGGCGGCTCGACGGGCCGGCCGAAGCTGATCCTGGCGGGACAGCCGGCGGTCGCGGCGAAGGACGACCCCGAGGTCGGCGGCTTCCGCATCCGGCGCGGCGGCGTCTGCCTGATCCCGGCGCCGCTCTACCACAACGCCCCGTTCGGCATGCTGACCAGCGCCACGTCGCTGGGCTGCCACGTGGTGCTGACGCCGCGGTTCGACCCCGAGCAGACGCTGGCCGAGATCCAGCGGCGCCGCCCGGACTGGGTCTACCTCGTGCCGACCATGATGACGCGCATCTGGCGGCTGCCCGAGGCGGTGCGCGCCGGCTACGACCTCTCGTCGGTGGAGACGCTCTGGCACATGGCCGCGCCCTGCCCGCCCTGGCTGAAGGAGGCCTTCATCCACTGGATCGCGCCGGGCGAGGTGATGGAGCTCTATGCCGGGACCGAGGCGCAGGCCGTCACCATCATCACCGGCACGGAATGGCTCACCCACCGGGGCTCGGTGGGCAAGGTCACGATCGGCGAGATGAAGGTGTTCGGCGAGGACGGCGCCGAGCTGCCGCCGGGCGAGGTGGGCGAGATCTACATGCGCCGGCCCGCGGGAACGCCCGAGACCTACCGCTACGTGGGCGCGACGCCCAAGGTGCTGAAGGACGGCTGGGAGAGCCTGGGCGACCTGGGCTGGTTCGACGCCGAGGGCTATCTCTACCTGGCCGACCGGCGGACCGACATGATCCTCGTGGGCGGCTCGAACGTCTATCCCGCCGAGATCGAGGCGGCGCTGGAGGAGCATCCGGCGGTGCAGTCCTGCGCGGTCATCGGGCTGCCCGACGACGACCTGGGCCAGCGGGTCCACGCCATCGTCAACGCTCGCGACGCCGTCACCGAGGCGGCGCTGCGGGCGCACCTGAAGGACCGGCTGGTCACCTACAAGCAGCCGCGGTCGTACGAGTTCGTCGACGATCCCGTGCGCGACGACGCGGGCAAGGTGCGCCGCACCGCGTTGCGTGACGCGCGGATCGCGGCCAAGACGCAAGCCGCATAGACGAGGACGGAGGGGGCATGAGCATCAAGGGCAAGGCCTATGTGATGGGCGCGTTCGAGCATCCGACGCGCGACGCCCCCGACAAGACGACGGCGCAGCTGCACCTGGAGTCGGCCAAGGGCGCCCTGGACGACGCCGGGCTCTCGTTCGACGACGTCGACGCCTACTTCTGCGCCGGCGACGCGCCGGGCTTCGGCGCCATGTCGATGATCGACTACATGGGCCTGAAGAACGCCCGCCACATGGACACCACCGAAACCGGCGGGTCGTCCTACCTGGTGCACCTCAACCACGCCTGCCAGGCCATCGCCGAGGGCAAGGTCAACGTGGCGCTGATCACGCTCGCCGGGCGGCCGCGCAACGGCGGCGGGCGGCCCGGCATCCCCGGCGGCGGCGCGCCGAAGGACGGCCGCCTCGTCGACGGCGCCCCCGAGCAGGGCTTCGAGAGCATCTACGGCGGCTCGACCCACAATACCTACGGCATGTGCGCCATGCGCCACATGTACGAGTACGGCACCACCTCCGAGCAGCTGGCCTGGATCAAGGTGGCGGCCAGCCACCACGCTCAGTGGAACGAGCACGCCTTCCTGCGCGACGTCGTCACGGTGGAGGACGTGGTCAACAGCCGCATGATCGCCGACACCCTCCATCTGCTGGACTGCTGCGTCGTCACCGACGGCGGCGGCGCCGTGATCGTCACGTCGCCCGAGGTGGCCAAGAGCCTGAACCGGCCGCGCGTGAAGGTGCTGGGGGCCGCCGAGGCTCCCAAGGCGCCGATGGGCGGCAAGGACCTGGACCTCACCACCTGCGCGGCGGTGTGGACCGGGCCGAAGGCCTTCGCCGAGGCGGGCGTGACGCCGGCCGACATGAAGTACGCCTCGATCTACGACAGCTTCACGATCACCGTGCTGATGACGCTCGAGGACCTGGGCTTCTGCGAGAAGGGCCAGGGCGGCCGTTTCGTGGCCGACGGGAACCTGATCTCGGGCGTCGGCGAGCTGCCGTTCAACACCGACGGCGGCGGCCTCTGCAACAACCACCCCACCAACCGCGGCGGCATCACCAAGGTGATCGAGACCGTTCGCCAGCTGCGCGGCGAGGCGCACCCGAAGGTGCAGGTGCCGAACTGCGACCTGGCGCTGGCGCACGGCACGGGCGGGTCGCTGGGCGTGCGGCACGCCTCTGCGACCGTGATCATGGAACGGGAGGGCTGAGCCGTGGCCGAACACATGACCCGCGACATCCCCGCCCCGGCCGTCTCGCTGGAGTCGAAGCCCTTCTTCGACGCCGCCCGCGAAGGCCGCTTCCTGGTCAAGCGCTGCCAGGCCTGCGGCGAGGTCCACTGGTATCCGCGCCCGATCTGCCCCTTCTGCCACTCGGACCGGACGGTCTGGGAGGAGAGCCCGGGCACGGGCGTGGTCTACACCTTCTCGGTGATGCGCCGCTCGCCCACCGGCCCCTACGCCATCGGCTACGTCACCCTGGACGAGGGCGTGTCGCTGATGACCAACTTCGTCGACATGGCGCCCGAGGACCTCCGGATCGGAATGCGCGTGAAGGTGAAGTTCCAGCCCACCGAAGGCGGCCCGCCCGTGCCGGTGTTCGCCCCGGCCTGAGCGCCGCGGCCCCCTATGCGCCGGGGCCAGGATGCTCCCCCCTAGGGGGAGCTCGCGAAGCGAGAGGGGGTTCTATCCGGCCGCCAGCCGGGCCAGCAGGCGCTCGGCCTCCCAGGGGCGGGTCACGCGGTGCAGGCGCAGGCCCGGCGGGGCGTGGGCGAACAGGGCCTCGTACTGGCGCTTCCGGCGCCTGTAGGTGTCCCAGGCCCAGCGGATGGGATGGCCCTTGTCGAGCCAGCGGCGGAAATCCTCGCGGTTGCCGGTTCCGGGCCAGAGCTCCCGGCCGCTCGCGGCGCGGTCGAACGACCGGCGGACCACGCGCGCCATCACCAGAGGTTTTGGATAGTCCAGCCAGACCAGGTCGGTCGCCCGCGCCAGCAGCGACGGCCGCGAGGCGATGTAGTTGCCGCAGCTCACCCAGGCGTCGGCCGCCATGGCCGCCTCGCAGCGGCGGACGAACTCGGCCGGGTCGGTCTCGTGCAGGGCGACCCAGCCCGGCTGCCAGGTGA
>NZ_JAEUMN010000118.1 GCF_016793225.1 Phenylobacterium sp. | reverse complement strand
CCTGGAGACCGACACCTTCAACGTGCGCAGCCAGGCCTTCTACGCGAAGCGCGGCTACGTCGAGGCGGACCGGTATCCCGACACCGAGTGGAACAGCGGCCTGACGACGCTGCTGCTGGTGAAGCGGCTGGTCTGAGGGATCCTCCCCCTCTGGGGGAGCTCGCGAAGCGAGAGGGGGTCTGCCCGCGGCGCTGCGACCCCTCCACCCTGCTGCCCTGTCATCCCGGTTTCGCCGTGAGGCGAAGACCGGGATCCATAGACTCGGCGGTTCAGGACCACCCCAGCGGCGCCGCCGGGCCGGAACCCCGGACGCGGGCGCGTATGGGTCCCGGTCTTCCGCTGGCGCGGAAACCGGGATGACAGCCGGAGCGGGCGTGGAAACCGGGATGACAGGGTGGGGCATCCGACCTATCTCGCGCGGCATGCCCGCCCCCCGAACCCTTCGCACGCCGGCCGAGCTCGCCGGCGCGGGGCTGATCGCGCCCGGCCGGGTGGCGGAGCTGGAGGCCGTGGCGGCCCGGTACGCGGTGGCGATCACGCCGGCCGTGGCCGAGGCGGCCGCGCGGTCGGAGGGCGTGGCGCGGCAGTTCGTCCCGGCGGCCGGCGAGCTGGTCCAGACTCCGGACGAGCGCGCCGACCCCATCGGCGACGCAGCGTTCAGCCCGGTGGAGGGGGTCGTCCACCGCTACCGCGACCGGGTGCTGCTGAAGGCGAACCACGCCTGCGCGGTCTACTGCCGGTTCTGCTTCCGGCGCGAGATGGTGGGGCCCGACGGCGTGCGGCCCCTGTCGGCCGCGCAGCTGGACGCGGCGATGGCGTACATCGCGGGCGACCCGCAGATCTGGGAGGTGATCGTCACCGGCGGCGATCCGCTGATCCTCTCGCCGCGGCGGCTGGGCGACCTGATGCGGCGGCTGGCGGCGATCGAGCACGTGAGGATCGTGCGCTTCCACACCCGCGTGCCGGCGGCGGACCCGGCGCGGATCACGCCCGCGCTGGTCGAGGCCCTTAGGGCGCCCGGCAATACCACCTGGGTCGGGCTGCACGCCAATCATCCGGACGAGCTGACCCCCGCGGCGGCGGCGGCCTGCGCGCGGATCGTCGACGCGGGCATTCCGATGGTCAGCCAGACGGTGCTGCTGAAGGGGGTCAACGACGACGCGGCGACGCTGGAAGCCCTGATGCGGCGGTTCGTGGAGCTGCGGATCAAGCCCTACTACCTGCACCATCCGGACCTCGCGCCCGGCACCGGCCATTTCCGCGGCGGCCTGGCCGAGGGGCAGGCGCTGATGCGCGCGCTGCGCGGGACGGTCTCCGGGCTCTGCCAGCCGACCTATGTGCTGGACATCCCCGGCGGCCACGGCAAGTCGCCGGTCGGGCCCTGCTATGTGGCGGAGGGCCAGGTCGAAGACCCGAACGGCGGCCGCCACGACTATCCGCCCAGGTAGCGCCAGGCGGCCGCGCGAGGTCGATGTGGCGTGGAGGTGACAGTGCGACTGCCATCGCATGCGGCGGCGTCGAAACGCTCATCCGCCGGGCCCAAGTGTGCGTTCATGTGGTGGTCAGGGGAGTCGTGGATGATCCCCGGCGACGAGCGAGCGAAGGGTCGGGTAGACAGCATGGGCGGGCTTAGGGTGCGGGGCGGACGCTTGGGGCGCTGCCTGGCTTTGGCCGCCCTGGCGCCTCTGGCGCTGGGCCGTCCCGGATTCGCGGCGCAGGCGCAGCCGCCGGTGCTGCCGGTCCCGCCGGCGCAGGCCGTTCCCCCGCCGCCGCCGCCGCCGGTCGAGATCCCCGCCCTGTCCGCAGCGCAGGCGCAGGTGGCCCTCGCGGCGCTGCGCGGCGCCGACCAGCACGGGCTGCAGCCCAGGGACTACCTGCCGGCCGGCCTGACCGAGGGCTCGGCCCCGTCCGCCGCGCAGAACGCCGCGCTGGGCGAGGGGCTCGCCCGCTACGCCCACGACGTGAAGGTGGGCCGCATGGAGCCGGGCGAGTTCCCGGAACTGTGGCAGGTCCGACCCGCGCCGTACGATCCCGCGCCCGAGCTGGCGAAGGCCCTGGCCGAGGGGCGGCTGCAGGCGTGGCTCGACAGCCTTCCGCCCCGCTACTCGGGCTACACGGCGCTGAAGCGGGGCCTCGCGCGATACCGCGAGATCGCCGCGGCGGGCGGCTGGAAGAGCGTGCCCGAGGGGCCGAAGCTGGAGCTGGGCTCGACGGACCCGCGGGTCGCCAAGCTCCGCGCCCGGCTGGCGGCCGAGGACCCGCTGCTGCCGGCGACCGGGGCGGCGGCGTTCGACAAGCCGCTGCAGGAGGCGGTGATCCGCGCCCAGCGGCGCTATGGCCTGAAGCCCGACGGCGTGGTCGGCAACGGGACCCTGGCCTACCTCAACCAGCCGGTCGGCCAGCGCGTGCTGCAGATCATCGCCAACATGGAGCGCTGGCGGTGGATGCCGTCCACCATGCCGGCGACGCGGGTGCAGGTGAATTCCGGCGCGGCCATCGTGACGCTGTTCCGCGACGACCGGCCGGTGCTGTCGATGAAGGCCGTGTCCGGCAAGAAGGGGGACGAGACCCCGATGCTGGCCTCGGCGATCCACTCGGTGGTGATCAACCCGCCGTGGAACGTGCCCACGCGCATCGCGAACGAGGAGCTGTGGCCCAAGGAGCGGGCCAACCCGGGCTATCTCGCGCGGAACGGCTACCGGGTGATCCCGGTCGAGGGCGGGCAGCCGCGGCTGCAGCAGGCGTCGGGCGACCAGAGCGCCCTGGGCCGCTTCAAGTTCGACTTCGACAATCCGTTCGCCGTCTACCTGCACGACACGCCGTCGAAGGGCGGGTTCGATCTCTACGCCCGCCAGGCCAGCCATGGCTGCGTGCGGGTGGAGAAGCCGCGGGCCCTGGCCGAGGCGCTGCTCGACGGCGACGCGACCTGGACGACCGCGGCGATCGACAACCAGCTGCTGGGCGACAAGACCGTGCGCGCGCGGCTGGCGGCGCCGGTGCCGGTGTTCATCTTCTACTGGACGGCGTTCGCCGGCGGTGACGGGGTGATGCACTTCCGCGCCGATCCGTACGGCTGGGACCGCCAGCTGCTGCAGCGCGTGGGGGTCCTGGCGGCGGAGCCGAAGCCGGACGCCAAGAAGACCTGAGGGGGATACGGATGCTGAGAACGTCCCTGTGGATCGCGGGCGCCTGCGTCGCCGTGCTGCTGGCCCTGGCCGCGAGCCGGGCGCTGCAGTTCGACCGGGAACCCGAGCGGGCGGCCGAACCGCCGCCGGCGCCGGCCGCGCCCGTGGCCCCGCCCGCCGAGACGGTCGCCCCCGAAGCCGCGCCCCCGCCGCCCCCGCCGACGCCGACGCAGGAAGAGCAGCAGGTGCTGGACGACGCGGCCGCCACGGGCATGACCACGGTGGAGCCGGAGACGCCGCCGACGGACGACCCGCCGACCTGAGGCGCCTGGAGCGGGTTCCCGTTCAGGCGGTTCCGTCTGAACAGGCGAGGCCCTGGCGGCCGCGCGCTCGGCCGGTCAGGCCCCGCGCCACTGGCGGACGCGGCCGGTGTCGACGTGGACGAAGTTGGAGACCGGATAGTAGCCCACGCCCCCGGCGCCGAGCGACACGGCCGCGTCGCGCAGCCGGGACAGGTCCACGCCCTCGAGGCGCACGTCGATCGCCTTGCCCACCGTGTGCTGGCTGTGCTCGGCCACGCCCGTGGAGCGGCCGCGGAGCATGGCGTTGGTCTTCGGCGAGCGGTAGCCGGAGATGATCTGGAACGGCCGCGGGGTCTCGAGCCGGGCGGCGATGGCGTGCAGCGCGTCGAAGAGGCCCGGGTCGATGAAGTGCTCGTCGCCCGTCCGCCAGTCGCGCATCACCCGGGTGGCCTCGGCCAGCGCGTCGGGCAGGTAGCTGCCGTTGGCGTAGTAGACCTCGTTGAACCGCTCGCCGGTGTGCAGGTTGTCGAGGACCGCGCGCCGGGGCTCCCAGATGTCGAGGATCTGGGCGCTCCAGGCCGGCGCGGCGACCGCGGTCAGGCCGGCGGCGGCGCCAAGGGTCAGGAGGTTCCTGCGGTGGACGAGGTGGGCCAAGTGACGTGCCTCCCGGAGCCTTCGCAGGAAGGCTCGACTTCTGCCGGCGACCCGACCGCACGCCTGGGCGATGCGCTGGGCGGCCTCGAAACGAAGCGGAGAAGATGCCGGGGGACGGGTTAACGTCAACCCTACGAAGATGTCATTGCGACACCGCGCCGCCGGGCGCCTTGCAATCCGGCGGCTGCGCCTCGACAGTCGGCGCACAGCGGCCCGAGGCAGAGGCCGGGGGAGGCGTTTCGATGACCAGGGGGTTGAGCGCGCCGGCGGCCGCAGCGGCGCTGGCGGCCGTCGCGCTGGCGGCCGGGGTCGGGCTGGCGGCCGGGGCGGCCGGGGCGCAGACGGTCGACAGGACGCCGAACGACTATGGCCGCGACGAGGCCTGGCTCTGCCGGCCGGGCCGCAGCGACGCCTGCGCCATCGACCTCGCCGCCACCGTCGTGCGGGCGGACGGCAGCTATGGTCTCGAGCCGTTCCGGCCCGACCCGGCGGCGCCGGTGGATTGCTTCTACGTCTATCCGACCGCCTCGGCCGACACGACGCCGAACAGCGACATGGTCCCCGGACCGGAAGAGCGGGGGACCGTCTCCCGGCAGCTGGCGCGGTTCGCCAGCGCGTGCCGGATCTTCGCGCCGGTCTATCGCCAGATCACAATTCCGGCCCTTCGCGCCATGACGGCGGGCCAGTCGGTGGCGGTCGACCGCGAGCTGGCCTACGGCGACGTCGTGGCGGCCTGGCGGCATTACCTGGCGCACGACAACGGCGGCCGGGGCGTCATCCTCTACGGCCACAGCCAGGGCGCGGGCGTCCTGAAGCGGCTGCTGCAGGAGGAGATCGAGGGCAAGCCGGCGGCGAAGCGGATGGTCGCGGCCTATCTGATCGGCACGAACGTGCTCGTGCCCGCCGGCCGGACCGTCGGCGGCGACTTCAAGTCGACCCCCCTCTGCCGCAGCCGGACGCAGACCGGCTGCGTGGTGACCTACGTGAGCTTCCGCCAGAGCGCGCCGCCGCCGGCCAACAGCCGGTTCGGCCGCACGACGCAGCCCGGCATGCGGGTCGCCTGCACGAACCCGGCCGCTCTGGGCGGCGGCGGCCCGGTGACGCTGCACCCGGTGTTCGGGGCTTCGGCGATGCATCCGACGGCGGCGCCGCCGAAGCCGTGGGTGACGCCGATGCGGCCGATCACGACGCGCTACGTGCGCGTGCCGGGGCTGGTGAGCGGCGGCTGCGTCGACGGCGATGCGGGCGGCTACCTGGCCTGGCGCGTCAACGCCGACCCGGCCGATCCCCGCACGGACGAGCTGACCGGCGACCATCTCGACGCGGAGGGCCGGGTGCAGCCCGACTGGGGCACGCATTCGCTGGACGTGCCGGTGGCCATGGGCGACCTCATCGCCCTGGCCGAGACGCAGGGCCGGGCCTGGGCGCGGGGCGCGAAATGAGCGCCGCGGAGGACACGCTCGCCTCGCCGTCCACGCTGCGACGCGTGGTTGTGGCGAGCATGATCGGCACTACCATAGAGTGGTACGACTTTTTCCTTTACGGCACCGCGGCGGCGCTGGTGTTCAACAAGCTGTTCTTCCCGGCGTCGGAGCCGCTGGTGGGGACGATGCTGGCGTTCGCCACCTATGCGCTGGGGTTCGTGGCGCGGCCGCTGGGCGGGGTGGTGTTCGGGCACTTCGGGGACCGGATCGGCCGCAAGCGGCTCCTGATGCTGAGCCTGATGCTGATGGGCGGGGCGACCGTACTGATCGGCTGCCTGCCGACCTTCGACCAGGTCGGGCTGCTGGCCCCGGCGCTGCTGGTGCTGCTGCGGCTCGTGCAGGGGTTCGCGGTGGGCGGCGAGTGGGGCGGGGCGGTGCTGATCGTGGCCGAGCACGGCGACGCGCGCCGGCGCGGCTTCTGGGCCAGCTGGCCGCAGGCGGGCGTCGCGGCGGGCAGCCTGATGGCCTCGGGCGTGCTGGCGCTGATGGCGGGGCTGCAGAGCGAGGCCGACTTCCTGGCCTGGGGCTGGCGCGTGCCGTTCCTGATCTCGGCGGTCCTCATCGGCGTCGGCTGGTGGGTGCGGGCGACGGTGGAGGAAAGCCCGACGTTCCAGGCGGTGGCCCGCGAGGCCGACGCTGTGGAGAAGGCGCCGGCGCTGGAGGCGATCCGCACGCGGCCGCGGGAGCTGCTGATCGGCGCCGGGCTGAAGTTCGCCGAGAACATCAGCTACTACGTCGTCACCGTCTTCTCGATCACCTACGTGACCACGAAGATGGGTCTGCCCCGCGCGACGGTGCTGAACGCGATCCTGGTGGCCTCGGCCGTCCACTGCGTGCTGATCCCGCTGTTCGGAGCGCTGTCGGACCGGATCGGGCGGCGGCCGGTCTACGCCTTCGGGGCGTTCGGCATGGTGATCTGGGCGTTCGTGTTCTTCCGTCTGCTGGACACCGCCGACCCGATGCTGATCACCCTGGCGTGCGTGGGCGCGCTGGTGTTCCACGGGGCGATGTACGGCCCGCAGGCGGCGTTCCTGGCCGAGATGTTCCCGACGCGGATCCGCTATTCGGGGGCGTCGCTGTCGTACCAGGTGACCTCGATCTTCGCGGGATCGCTCGCGCCGCTGATCGCCGCGGCGCTGCTGCGCGCGACGGGTTCGGGGACGCCGGTGGCCATCTATGTGGCCGCGGCCGCCCTCGTGACGGGGTTTGCCGCCCTGGCGGCCCGCGAGACGCGTGGAAAGACGTTCGCGGAGATCGACAGGGCGGCCTGACCGCTACTTCTTGAGCACGTCGCGGGCGGCGTCCTTCAGGGCGCCGACGCCCTTCTGCACCTTGCCTTCGACCTTGTCGGCGGAGCCTTCGGCCTCGAGGTTCGGATCGTTCGTGGCCCGGCCGGCCGCCTGCTTGATCGAACCCTTCATGTCCTTGGCGGCGCCCTTGGCTTCGTCCTTGTGCATCGTCTCTTCCTTTCGAGCGGGGGAAGGGACTACGCCGCAGGCGGGCGGAGGTTCCGGGGTCGGGGGCGGGCCCCCTCTCGCTTCGCGAGCTCCCCCAGGGGGGGAGCATCGAGTACCCGTCCCTGCGGCTGTCATCCCGGTTTCGCCGCAGGCGAAGACCGGGACCCATACGCGCCCGTTGTGGGGACGGCCCGCGGGCGGCGCCGCTGCGGCTCATCCGGAAAGGCGGAGTGTATGGGTCCCGGTGTTCCGCTTGCGCGGAAACCGGGATGACAGGGGTTGGGGTGGGGGAGGGACTGGTCCTCCCCTGCAAGGGGAGGGGGACCCTGCGGAGCAGGGTGGAGGGGTCGCTGGCGGCTGGGCCAGGCCCCCTCTAGCTTCGCGAGCTCCCCCAGGGGTGGAGGATCGACCGCCGCGCCCACCCGGCTGTCATCCCGGTTTCGCCGCAGGCGAAGACCGGGACCCATACGCGCCTGGTGT
>NZ_JAEUMN010000103.1 GCF_016793225.1 Phenylobacterium sp. | reverse complement strand
GAGACCCGCGTGCCGTCCGCTCCCGGCGAAGCTGCGCCCCATCTCTGCGAAACTGCCCAGGCGTTCCACCGCTTCGAAGTCACAGGCGCGGCCCAGCACCTCGCTCAGGATCTTGTTGCCCGGCTCGGGCTTCTGCGCGGCGAGGTCCAGCGCCAGGCGGTAGGCGCGGTCCAGGCTCTGGCCCTCGGTCTCGGAGCGGTCGCGCGCCAGCCCCTCGCACAGCGCCATGGCGTAGTCGACGTTGCCGGGGGCCCCCGCGTGGGCCGCCTCCAGCTCGGCATTGGCGGCCGCGCGGTTCCGATCGCCGTACAGCAGGCCCCTCTGGTAGCGGATCCACGCCGCATTGGGGTCGATCGTCTCGACCGCCTCGAGGAAGCCCGCCGCCTGGACGGCCCGGCCGGTCCGCCGCAGGAGCACCGCCTTCTCTTCCAGCAGCCGGCGCTCGGCGGGTCGCCGGCGGATGGCGTCCTCGAGCGCCGCCAGCGCCTCGGCGGGCTTCTGGTCCGCAAGCAGCACCGCGGCGAGGTCCGACCAGGCGTCCACGTGGTCCGCGTCGAGCGCCAGCGCCTCGCGCAGGGCGTCCGCGGCCGCGGCGAACCGCTGCTGCCGCCACAGGGTCCGCCCGCGGCGCCAGGGGTGGGCGGGCGCTTGAGGTTCGAGGCGCGCAAGCTCGGCGTAGACCGCCTCGGCGCGCCGGGCCTCGCCCATGTCCATCAGCACGTTGCCCAGGTTGAGCCAGGCGGCCGTGGTCCGGGGCTGGATGGCCGTGGCGGCTTCGAGCACGGCGGCGGCCTCGGGCAGGCGCTTCAGCCGCCGCAGCGCGACGCCGCGCGTGTTGCTGATCTCGTAGTCGCCGGGATGCTGGGCGAGCCCCTCGGCCGCGCGCTTTTCGACCGCTTCGAAGCGGCCGGCGTTGTAGAGCTGGACCGTCAGCATCCGCCAGACCGCAATGCCCTGCGGCCCTTCGGCGACGGCGGCTTCCAGCTCGGCGATCGCCGCGTCGCGCCGGCCCGCCGCGAGCAGGGCTCTCGCCGCCGACAGACGGTCCGTCATGCCCCTACCGGTGCTCGCTCACGGCGCGATGGATCAGGTCGTAGAAGTCGCGGGCGAACTGCTGGGTCTGGCCGAGCGGGCTCTTGCGCAACGCCTCGCGCATGTTGGCCCGGATCTCGCGACGACGGTCGAGGTCCGCCGCCAGCGCCACCGCCTGCGTCTGGTATTCCTCGGGCGTCTTCACGCAGAGGTCCCCGAGCCCCGCATTGGACAGGATCGAATAGCTCAGGCGCTCGTGGAAGGCCTCGCCCACGCGGCTCACCAGCGGCACGCCCATCCACAGGCTCTCGGTCGTGGTGGTGCCGCCGGTCAGCGGGAAGGGGTCCAGCGTGATGTCGATCTCGTTGTAGTAGGGCATGTGCCGCCCGCGGACCGCGTGGAACACCAGGCGATCCTCGCTGACCCCCTCCCGCGCGAACAGGGCGGCCAGGTTGCGGCGGAAGCTGGCGCCCGATCCCTCAGGCCTCACGAAGGCGAACCTGGAGCCGGGCACGGCGGCGACCACTCGGGCCCAGGCCTGGACGACCTCTCGGCTGTACTTGTGCGGATTGTTGGCGGTGCCGAAGGTGACGAAGCCATTCCGCTCGCAGGGCAGGCCGGGGGTGATCTCGTTGCGGTCCGAGAAGAAGGCGTCGCCCAGGGCGAGCCATGTCTTCGGCATCACCAGCGGCTTCTCGATGAGGTAGGCGGGGTCCGTGGGAAGGCTGAACGGGTCGCAGATGAAGTAGTCGATGCTCTCCAGCCCCGCCGAATGCGGATAGCCCAGCCAGGACGCCTGGATGGGCGCCGGCCGGTAGGCCATGACCTCCAGCTTGTTCATGTGCGTCGAGCCGCCCAGCTCGATCAGGATGTCCAGCTGGTCCTCGGCGATCTTTTCGGCCGCCTGCCCGACCCCGATGTCGGGCCACCAGCGATAGGCGGAGATTCGCTCGGCGATATGCCGCTGCGCCGCGTCCTCCTGGCCCAGGTAGTAGGAGTAGACGAACACCTCGAAGCGCTCGTTGTCGACGTGGTCGAACAGCGGCATCGCGAAGTATCCGACCGGGTGCTGCCGCAGGTCTGACGACATGAAGCCAAGGCGGATCTTGCCGCCCTTCGGCCTCGGCGGCGGACGCTTGATCGGCCGGCGCGCGGCCGCCTTCTCCACATCGCGGCCCCAGATCCGGTGCTGCTCGACGAGCTCCAGCCGGTCCTCGTGCGTGTGGGTGCGGGACAGCTGCTTCAGAAGCGCCGTATGGCGTCCACTGGAGGCCCAGCCGCGGCCCAGGGACTTGAAGTCGCCCACCTGGTCCTGGGAGTCGAAGTCGGCGACCCGCACGAAGACCTCGGTCATGATCTTCTTGGCCGCGTCTCCGAACTCGGCCCTGCGATGCAGGAGCTTCAGGGCGAGCTGGTAGGCCTCCTCGATGTGTCCACCCTCGTCCCCGTGACGCGTCCGTTCGAGGCTCTCGACGAGCGACGTGGAGTAGTCGAGCCGGTCGGGGTCGAGTTCGACGGCGCGCCGCAGCGCCGCGGTCGCGCGAGCTCGGTCGATGTCGGCGACGAGGGAGCCGATCTGGAAATGCAGCCACGCTGCGTCGGGGTTCGCCGGCAGGAGGTCGGTGAGGAACTGCTCGGCGCGGCGCATCTGGCCCGACCGGCGCAGGACCATGGCCTTGCCTTCCAGGAGCCGCTGGTTGCCGGGGTTGGCGGCGATCGCGCGGTCGAGGACCTCCTCGGCTTCCGCCGTGCGGAACTCCTCGTTCAGGGTGCCGACCAGGTCGAGCCAGGCGTCGATCAGGTCCTTCTTCAGGCTGATCGCGGTCCGGAAGCGCGTCGCGGCGGGATCGATCTTGCCCTGCTGCAGCAGCGCGCGGCCCAGCTGGCGATGGTACTCGGCATTGCGCGGATCGGCGCGCACCATCTTCGTGAAGAGCGCCTCGGCCCTCGCGCCCTCCTTCAGATCCAGGAGCACGTTCCCGAGGTTCTGCTGAGCCGCCGGGTCCTTGGGCCGCAGGCGGATCGCGGCGTCCAGCACCGGCACGGCTTCGGCCTGCCGCCGCGCCTTGCGCAGGAGGACGCCGTAGGTGTTGAGGAGGTCATAGTCCTTGGGGTGGCGCTGCGCGCCCTGGCCGGCGAACTGCACCCCCTCCTCGAACCGGTTGGCGTTGTACAGCTGGACCGCCAGAACGCGGTAGACCTGAACCGTGCGGGCCGGGTCCTCGGTCACGGCTGCGATCAGTTGCTCGATCGCCTCGTCCCGGCGTCCCGCATTCAGGGCCGCCTGCGCCGCTTGCAACCGATCAGTCATCCGGAGCCTTTCAACCGCAGGAAACGGCTGCTTAAGGCCACCCGCCGCCCATGGCTAGCGCGCCGTGGCGGCTGGCCGGCTCTCCGTGATCACGCTGCCGGCGCGGCCCGCTGGGAGAAGCGCCACTTCAGCACCAGGATCGTCGCCGAGAGGCCGAGGCAGACGGTGTTCGCGCCCACGACCGGCCAGGCGTTGGTCATGACCCCGTAGGCGATCCAGAGCGCGAATCCCGTGACGGTCACGGCGTACATGCGCAGCGACACCGAGGTCGCGTCGCGCTCGCGCCAGATCTTCAGGATCTGCGGCACGAAGCTGGTCATCGAGCACAAGGCGGCGCCTGTGCCCACGACGTCGGCGATCGAAATCACGGCGTCAGCCCCGTGCGGCGTCGCTGTCCATGGGAACGCTAACGGAAATCCGGACGCCGGGTTGCGCCACGTCGGTCACCAGTCGTCCGCGGAGCTGCTGCGCCATCAGCTGGGCGACGGTCAGGCCGAAGCCGGTCGGCGGCGCGCCCGGCGGGACGCCGACGCCATCGTCGGCCACGGATAGCTCGAACCCGGTCGCAGTGCGCCGCAGGGCTACCCGCACGCGGCCGGTGCGGCCGTCGGGATAGGCGTGGCGCAGGGCGTTGCCCACCGTCTCGCTGACAAGCAGGGCGACGGACGCGCCCTGGGGGCCCGGAATGGTCACGGCGTCGAGGTCGAGATCGATGTCCACGCCTTCGCGGCCGGCCGAGCCCGCCAGGTCGCTGACGATCTCGCGCACCAGGGCGGCCAGCTCCACCTCCTCGCGCTCGTCGGCCCAGGCCACATGACGGTGCGCGACGCTGACGGCGGCGACCCGCTGCTGGACGGCCCGAAGCGCCGCCTTCGCGCCTTCGTCGGCCGATCGGCGGCCCTGCAGCAGCACGATGGAGGAGATGAGCTGCAGCGTGTTCTTGACCCGGTGCTCGATCTCGCGCGCGCGTTCGACCTGTCGCTCGAGCGCAGCCTCGGGCCCGTCGATCTTCGGACTGGCCATCCCGTCTCCCGTCGTTCGGCCGCTGTGGTCGCCAGACTATCGCAACCTCGGCGCCGTGGGGTTGCGACTCAAGGCCGCCGGTCGCCGAACGCGATATCGCCTTGGAGAGGCCCGCGGGGATGCGAAAAAGGCCTCCGGCGTCGCCGCCGAAGGCCTCTCTGCGCGCGTCCCACGCCGGTCGGCGGGGATGCGGCGATTGCGGTTAGCGGGGGGGAGCTCACTCGCCCCACCTGAACGCACGTCCCCGCGGGTCGTTCCGCTCAGGCGCCGAGCACCGGCAGACGGATCCGGAAGGTGCTGCCCGCCCCCGGCGTGCTGGACGTGAGCGAGATGGTTCCGTCATGCAGCTCCATGAGCTGCTTGCCGAGTGCGAGCCCGATGCCGAGCCCCTCCTGGGCCCGTTCCGTCGGGCTCTTCACCTGCGCGAAGAGCTCGAAGATCTTCGACTGCATCTCGGGCGGGATGCCGATGCCGGTGTCCGAGACGTCGATCTCCGCGAAGCCGTCCACCACCCGCGCGCTCAGGGCGATCCGCCCACCGGCCGGGGTGTATCTCGCCGCGTTGTTTAGGAGGTTGCTGACCACCTGGGCAAGCCGCGTGGGATCGGCGTGCAGGTTCACAGGGGCCGCGGGCATGTGCGTGGTGAAGGTGTGGCCTGCCGCGTCGATTTGCGGCCGGCTGGCCTCGACCGCGAACTCCAGGACCGTCTGAAGCGCCACGGTGTCCTTGCAGAGCGCGATCTTGCCCTGGTCGATCCGCGAGATGTCCAGCATGTCGTCCACGAGGCGCGTCAGGTGCGCGACCTGCCGCTCCATCTGGGCATGGATCTCGTCCGTCTTCTGAGGGTCCTTCCGGCGCCGGAGGAAGTGGAGCCCGGCGCTGAGCGCCATCACGGGATTGCGTATCTCGTGACCGAGGACCGCCAGGAACTCGTTCTTGTGCCGGTCGGCGGTCTGGAGCGCCGCGGCGAGGGCTTCGAGCTCATCGCGCTGCGCGATGATCTGCCGACGCTGCTGGTGCAGGTCGAAGAAGACGTTGGCCTTGCTGCGCAGCACGTCCGCCTCGATGGGCTTCTGCAGGAAGTCGACCGCCCCGGCCTCATAGCCGCGGAACCGGCGCTGACGATCCGCCGTGCCGGCCGTCAGGAAGATGATGGGGACGTGACGCGAGACCTCGGCGCCGCGCATGAACTCGGCCAGCTGGAAGCCGTCCATGCCCGGCATCTGGACGTCGAGAAGCGCCAGCGCCACGTCGTGCCTCAGCAGCAGTTCCAGCGCCTCGTCGCCCGAGCGCGCCTTCAGGCAGACCAGGCCGTCGCGCTGCAGCAGCCCCTCCAGGGCCAGGAGGTTCTCCTGGAGGTCGTCGACCAGCAGGAAGTGGATGGGCGCGCTCGCGGTGGTCATGGCGCCCTCAGGTTGGACAGATGCGATGCGATGGCGTCCAGCCGCAGCACCGTGGCGCCGGGGCAGGCCCGGAGCGCGGCCTCGGGCATGGCGGCCACATAGGCCTCCGCCGGATCCTCCACGACGGCGTGTCCGCCGGCGGCGACGACGGCGCTCAGCCCGGCCGCGCCGTCGTGGTTCGCGCCCGTGAGCACGATCGCCGTGGCCGCGGACCCGAAGGCGTCGGCCACGCTGTCGAAGAGGACGTCGATCGCAGGGCGCGACAGGTTCACGAGCTCGTCCGCCGACAGCGACAGGCTGCCGTCGGCCTCGACGAGGAGATGGTAGTCGGAGGGCGCGAAGTAGGCGACGCCCGGCTGGGCGACCTCCTTGTCCTCGGCTTCCTTCACGCCCACCCTGCACTTGTTCTGGAACAGCGGGACGAGGGCGTTCTCCCGGTCCGGCGGCACGTGCACCACGATCAGGATCGGCGCCGGGAAGTCGGCCGGCAGGGTCGGGAGGATGCGCAGAAGCGCCTGGACGGCGCCGGCCGATCCGCCGATGGCGACCACTCCGGGGGTGGGGCGCGTCATGGGTCGCGCCTCTGGTAGATCTTCTCCTCGCGCACGAACTCCGCGAAGGCGCCGGCGTGACTCGAGAACCGCAGGCTCTCCTTCAGTCCCAGCCCCAGGAAGCCCTTGCGCGCGAGCGAGTCGTGGAAGAGCCCGATGGCCCGGTCCTGCAGGGCCCGGTCGAAGTAGATCAGCACGTTGCGGCAGGAGATGAGGTGCATCTCGCCGAAGACCGCGTCGGTCACCAGGCTGTGGTCCGAGAAGACGATCCGGCTGCGCAGCGACTTGTCGAGGATCGCGCGGCCGTAGTCGGCGGTGTAGTAGTCCGAGAGCGAGGACCGCCCGCCGGACTTCTGGTGGTTGGCGGTGAACTTCTTCACCAGCTCGAGCGGGTAGACGCCGGCCTCGGCGGCGCGCAGAGCGGCGGGATTGATGTCGGTGGCGTAGAAGATGGTGCGGTCCTCCAGCCCCTCCTCGCGGAACAGGATGGCCAGCGAGTAGACCTCCTCGCCATGGCTGCAGCCGGCGACCCAGACCTTGAGCGAGGGATAGGTCCTGAGGTGCGGCAGCACCTTCTCGCGCAGCGCCCGGAAGTAGCTCGGGTCGCGGAACATCTCGCTCACCTGGACGGTAAGGTAGCCCAGGAGCCGTCCCAGGGTGGCGGGGTCGTGCAGGAGGCCCGCCTGCATCGCCGAGATGCTGGTGAAGCCCAGCTGGTCGCGGGCCTGGACCAGGCGGCGCTTGATCGAGGCGCGGGCGTAGCTGCGGAAATCATAGTGGTAGCGCTGGAACAGCGCCTCCAGGAGCAGGTCGATTTCCAGGTCCTCGACGCCCGGCTCCCGCAGCGCCGCGCTCATCGGGGCATCCAGACGCGCACGAGCGACAGCAGCTTGTCCACGTCGATCGGCTTGGCCATGTAGTCGTTCGCGCCGGCCTGCAGGCAGCGCTCCTGGTCGTCCGGCATCGCCTTGGCGGTCAGCATGAGGATCGGCAGGTCGGCCCACTTCGGATCGCTGCGGATCCGGCGGGTCGCCTCGAGCCCGTCCACCACCGGCATCATGACGTCCATGAGCACGAGATCGATCGCCGGCGCGGAGCCCCCGGCGGACTGCGCGAGCGCATCGATGGCTTCCTGCCCGTTGCGGGCGATCTGCACCGAGGCGCCGCGAGGTTCCAGAACGCTGGTGAGCGAGTACACGTTCCGGACGTCGTCCTCGACGATGAGGATGCGCCGGCCCTCGAGCACGGCGTCCCGGTTGCGCGCCTTCCGGATCATCCGCTGCTGCTCGGGCGGCAGTTCGGCCACCACCTGGTGCAGGAACAGGGAGACCTCGTCGAGCAGCCGCTCGGGCGACTTCGCGCCCTTGATAATGATCGAGTTCGAGTAGCGCCGCAGCCGCTGCTCGTCGTCCGCGGAAAGCTCGTGGCCCGTGTAGACGATCACGGGCGGGAAGGCGTGGTCGCCCTGGCTGAGCGTCTCGAGCAGGGAGAAGCCCGATGCGTCCGGGAGCGACAGGTCGAGCACCATGCAGTCGAACGTCTGGGACCTGAGCATTTCCAGGCACTCGGCCGCCGTGCCGACCCCGACCGTCTCCACGTCTCCCGACGCCAGCAGGCGGCTGACGGCGTCGCGCTGCACGTCGTCGTCCTCCACGATGAGGACCCGCCGCATCGTGCGCGTCAGCTTCGACTGGAGGTTCTGGAGCACCTCGGCCAGCTGCTCGCGCTGCACCGGCTTGATCAGGTAGCCCACAGCGCCCAGGGACAGCGCGGTCTGGCTGTGGTCGGCGCCCGAGACGACGTGGATCGGGATGTGGCGGGTCGCGTCGTCACGCTTGAGCTGGTCCAGCACCGTGAGGCCGGACTGGTCGGGAAGACCCACGTCCAGGACGATGGCGTGCGGCTTGAACTCCGCGGCGAGTTCCAGGGCTTCCTCCGCGGTGTCGGCCACGAGGCAGCGGAATCCCAGTTCACGGGAGAGGTCGCAGACGATGTCGGCGAAGCTCGGATCGTCCTCGATGACCAGCAGCACCCTGCGGCCGTCCATCGGGGCCTCGCGATCGTCCTTCACCCGTCGGGCCGGCGCCGGGCGTCTGCGCTGCGGCAGCGGCTCGGTGGCGGGGGCCGTCTGCGTCGCCGGCGCGCTCGTCGGGGGCTCCCAGGCGGCCACCCGCGCAGGATCGAACGCCAACGGGATCGACAGCATGAACGTGCTGCCCTTGCCCGGGGCGCTCTTCAGGTCGATGGCGCCGCCGAGCAGCCGCGCCAGCTCGCGCGAGATGGATAGCCCCAGGCCCGTGCCGCCGTACTTCCGGCTGATCGTCCCGTCGGCCTGCCGGAAGGCGTCAAAGATCGCCTGCTGCTGCTCCGCCGAGATCCCGATGCCGGTGTCCTTGACGGCCACGGCGAGGCGGTCCGCGCCGGCGCGCGCGAAGGCGAGCCGCACGCCCCCCTTCTCGGTGAACTTGAAGGCGTTCGACAGCAGGTTCTTCAGGACCTGCTCCAGGCGCTGGCGATCGGTCTCGACGGTCTCGGGAAGGTCGTCCGCGAGATCGATGTCGAACGTCAGGCCACGCTGGTCCGCCACCGGCTGGAAGAGCCCGCGCAGGTCGGTCACCAGACGCCGCAGCGGAACATCCTCGGCCTGGATCTGGAGCTGTCCGGCTTCGATCTTCGACAGGTCCAGGATGTCGTTGATGAGGGTCAGCAGGTCGTTGCCGGAAGACTGGATCGTGCGGGCGTAGCGGACCTGGTCCTCCGACAGGTTCCCATCCGGATTGTCGCCCAGCAGCTTGGAGAGGATGAGCAGCGAGTTCAGCGGCGTCCGCAGCTCGTGCGACATGTTGGCGAGGAAGTCCGACTTGTACTGGCTTGCCTGCTCCAGCTCGCGCGCCTTCTGCTCGACCGCCGCGGCCGTCCGCTCCAGCTCGTCGCGCTGGCCGGCGAGCGTCTGGGCCTGCTCCTCGAGCTGGCTGTTGGTCTGCTCCAGCTCCACCTGCTGCTGTTCGAGCCGCACCTGCGATTCCTTGAGCGCGCGGCCCTGCTCCTCCAGCTCCTCGTTGGAGACGCGGAGCTCCTCGCTCTGAACCTGCAGCTCCTCGGACTGCCGCTGCGTCTCCTCCAGCGCCTCCTGCAGCTGTGTCCGGTAGCGGGCGGAGCGCAGGGCCACGCCCAGGGCGGCGGCGCTCTGCGCCAGGAGGTCCAGCACGCGGTCCTCGATCGGCTCGAGGAAGCCGAGCTCGACCACGGCGTTGACCACCCCGTCGGCCATGGCGGGCGCGATCAGGAGATGGCGCGGGGCGCCGCGGCCGAACGCCGAACCGATCGTGAGATAGCCGTCCGGCACGTCGCGGACGACGATCGGCCGGCGCTCGACGACCACCTGGCCGAGCAGGCCCTCGCCGGACGCGAAACGCTCGGGAATGGGCGCGCCGTCGGGCACGCCGAACGTCGCCACGAGCCGGAAGTCCCCGCCATGCCCCTTGAACAAGGCGCCCGCCTGGCAGCCGGCGTAGCGGGCAAGGAAGGCCAGCACGGCGTCGGAGAGCTGCTCGATCGATTTGTCGCCCATCATGGCGTCCGCCAGCTCGACCTGCCCCGACTGCAGCCAGGCCTGGCGGGCGCGGGCGCGGGCGTCGCGGCGGATGAGGGTGAACACCAGGACGGTCAGCGCCGCGCCCAGAAGACCGGAGAGCGCGATGCTGAGGACGGCCGCCTGCTGCGCCTGGTGCATCTCCGCGATGAGCAGTTCGCGGACCCGTTGCTCCTCCTGCCGCATGGCGGCGAGGCGGGCGCGGATGGCGTCCATCTCCGCGCGACCCTGGTCTCCGCGCACGACGGCCAGGGCGGCCTCCGGACCTTCGGTCTCCCGGAGCAGGATGGTCGATTTCAGCTCCGCGAGCTTGGCGTCGATGCTTCGCCGCAACTGGATCGCGTTGAGCTGCTGCACCGGGCTGATGCGCGTCAGCGCCGCCACTTCATCCTGCGCGGCCGCCGCGTTCGTGACGGCGAGCCGGTAGGGCTCGAGGTACCGGGGATCGCCGGTCAGCAGATATCCGCGCTGACCGGTCTCGGCGTCCTGGATCAGGGACCGCAGGTTGTCCACCGCCACGATGACGCGATGCGACTGCCGGATGCGCGCATTGTTCGCCTGGAGTTCCGCGACGTTCAGGTACGAGACCGAGCCGCTGATCAGGAAGAACAGCAGCACGGCGACAAGGCCAAGGGTCGTCCAGACGTCCACCCGTGATTCGAACGACGAAGTGATGCGGACGCGGGAAGCGGACATGGACATCCTGGAACGGCGGCGCGCGACCGCTGGCGGTCAGCGGCCGCAGGTACTGAGTTCGGGCCCGGACTGCCGGCGGCGGGTTCGGTCCGCAGCAGCCCGTCTGAGGAGATGGACCCGTCGATCGCCGACCAGCACTCCCCCCAAGCGCCGTAACGGCGCAGCTTGGCGTTTGGTTCCGCATCCCGCCGCACGCCGCAGACGCCTTGACCGCCCGGTCCTCCCACGCCAAAGCCGCCTGCCATGAACATCCTCCTCGTGGGCTCCGGTGGGCGCGAGCATGCGCTGGCCTGGAAGATCGCCGCCTCTCCCCTGGTGACACGCCTGGTGGCGGCGCCCGGGAACCCCGGCATGGCCGCCCAGGCGGAGTTGCGGGACGTGCCCGCCACCGACGTGCCCGCGCTCGTGGAGCTCGCCCGCGAGATCGCCGCCGATCTCGTGGTGATCGGGCCGGAGTCGGCGGTCGCCGCCGGGCTTGCCGACGCGGTGACCGCAGCGGGATTCCCCTGCTTCGGCCCGACGGCGCAGGCGGGCCAGCTGGAGAGCTCCAAGGCCTTCACCAAGGCCTTCTGCGACCGCTACGGCCTGCCCACCTCGGCCTATGCCGTGTGCGAGAGCGCGGAGGCGGCGCGGCGCGCCCTCGATCGGTTCGAGCCGCCCTATGTGGTGAAGGCCGACGGCCTGGCCGCCGGCAAGGGCGTGGTCATCGCGCCGACCCGGGCGGAGGCGGAGGCCGCCATCGACGACGCGTTCGGCGGCCGCTTCGGCGCGGCCGGGGCGCGCGTGGTGCTGGAGGAGTTCCTGGAGGGCGAGATCGGCTCCCTCTTCGCCCTGTGCGACGGCAAGGACTCCATGGTCTTCGGCTGGGCACAGGACCACAAGCGCGCCTTCGACGGCGAGCAGGGCCCGAACACCGGCGGCATGGGGACCTATTCGCCCGCGCCGGTCTTCACGCCTGAGCTGGTCGAGCAGGTGCGCACGCGGCTCGTGGAGCCGGCGTTCGCGGGCATCGCGGCGGACGGGGCGCCGTACCGGGGCGCGCTCTTCGTGGAGCTGATGGCGACGGCCGCGGGGCCGAAGCTGGTGGAGTTCAATGTCCGCTTCGGGGATCCGGAGTGCCAGGTGCTCATGCTGCGGCTTGAGAGCGACCTCGTGCCGTACCTCGTCGCCTGCGCGCAGGGGCGGCTGGCCGAGATGGCGCCGCCGAAGTGGCGGGACGAGAGCGCCGTCTGCGTCGTCGTGGCGGCCAAGGGCTATCCCGACAAGCCCTCGGCCGGCGGCGAGATCCGCGGCGCGGACGCCGACTTCGGGCCCGACGTGGTGGTGCTGCATGCCGGCACGAAGCGCGACGCCGGGGGCGTCCTGCGCGCGGCGGGCGGCCGCGTCCTGAACGTCTGCGCCGTCGGCCCCACGCTTCGCGAGGCCCGCGACAAGGCCTATGCGGCCGTGGACGCCATCGACTTCCCCGACGGCTTCTGCCGCCGCGACATCGGCTGGCGCGCCCTGCGCTGATCCTGGGTGATCCTGGGGGCGGGGCCTCAGCCCCCCTCCGCCACCGCCTTGAGCGCCGGCAGCGCCACGGCGTGCCAGGCGTGACCCAGCCCGCCGCGGACGTCCTCGGTCTCGCGGTCGTCGAACTGGTCCCAGCCGGAATGGACGAGGCGCACGTGCGTGCCTCCCGGAATCTCCCGCAGGCGGATGTCGACGAAGGTGTCCGGCACGTCGGGGAAACCCCAGCTGAACGAAAGCCGCCGGGGGCGGTCCAGCACCTCGATGCGGCAGGCGATCGCGCCCGCGACGTCGCCGGCCGCGCGCCGCGCGCGGTCGGGCTGCAGGTAGAACACGTGCCCGGCCTCGCCGCGAAATCCGAGGCAGCCCATCCAGCGGCTCACCTGGTCAGGGTCGCTCAGGGCCTGCCACACGCGTTCCCGCGGGGCGGCGACCTCGATCATCGACGTGACGTCCTCGACCATGCCGGGCACGTGCGGCCGCCGTGCCGGGGCGTCAAGCCTTGCCCCCTCGGCGCACCCGGCTAAAAGACGTCCAAACAAGCGTACGAGCTGGGGAGAGACCATGGCCGAAGCCCTGACCGCCGAGCAGGAGCGCGAGCAGCTCAACACCGGCACGAAAGAGGTCGCCGAGACCCACCGGTTCGACGAAGCCTCGCTGGCGCGCTGGATGGAAGCCAACGTCGAGGGCTACCAGGGCCCGCTCGAGGTGCGCCAGTTCAAGGGCGGCCAGTCGAACCCGACCTACCAGCTGGTCACGCCGAACCGGAAGTACGTCATGCGGCGCAAGCCGCCGGGCAAGCTGCTGCCGTCGGCGCACGCGGTGGACCGCGAGTTCAAGGTGATCTCGGCGCTCTATCCCACCGGCTTCCCGGTCGCACGCCCGTTCGGCCTCTGCACCGACGAGAGCGTCGTGGGGACCATGTTCTACGTGATGGACATGGTGGAGGGTCGGATCCTCTGGGACCAGTCGCTGCCCGCCTACTCGCCGGCCGAGCGCCGCGAGATCGTGCTGGCCAAGATCAAGACCCTCGCCGACCTGCACAACACCGACTACGTGAAGGTGGGCCTGGAGGACTACGGCCGACCCGGCAACTACATGGCCCGCCAGGTCGACCGCTGGACCAAGCAGTACAAGGCGTCCGAGACGGTCCATATCCCGGCGATGGAGCGCCTGATCGAATGGCTGCCGAAGACGGCGCCCGAGCAGGAGCGCACGTCCATCGTCCATGGCGACTACCGCCTCGACAACATGATCTTCCACCCGACCGAGAACCGCGTGGCCGCGGTGCTGGATTGGGAACTGGGGACCCTCGGCGAGCCGCTCGCGGACTTCACCTACCTGCTGATGAACTGGGTCAACGGCGGGATCTCGCAGATCCCGGACCTGAAGGCGCACGGCATCCCGACGCGCGAGGAGGCCGTGGAGTACTACTGCGGCCTCACCGGGCGCAGCGGCCTGCCGGACCTCAACTGGTACTTCAGCTACAACGCCTTCCGCCTCGCCGGCATCCTGCAGGGGATCGTGGGCCGGGTGCGCGACGGCACGGCCAACAGCCCGCATGCCGCGCAGCAGGCCGACCGGGTGCTGGGCCTCGCCGAGACGAGCTGGAAGTTCGCCGAACTGGCCGGCGCGCGCTGAGCGAGACGCTTCCGGCCGAACGGGTGCGGCGCTAGCGGGCGCGTACGCGGTCGAGGAGGGCGGCCAGCGCCGCCTCGTCGTCGAACACCGCCTTGACGGGCCAGGCGGCGACGCGCGTCCGCCAGGCGGGCGGCAGGCGCGCCCAGTCCTTCTCGGTGGTGACGAGCCCCGCGCCCAGCCGCTCGGCCCGGCGCGCCAGCCAGGCCAGCTCGGACTCGCGGAAGACGTGGTGGTCGGGGAACGGCGCGAAGTCGGCCAGGCGGCAGCCCGCGTCGGCCAAGGCGCGCTCGACCTTCCAGGGTTTGGCCACGCCGGCGAAGCCCAGTTGCGGGCCCGGGGGCGGCGGCGCGGCCGGCGCCAGCCGCGCCGTCAGGACGGTTTGGTCGCCGAGCTGGGCCAGGAGCGCGGGGTCGGGCGCATCCAGGCCGACCGGCAGCAGGACGATGACGGCGTCTGCGCGGGCGAGCCCGGCGGCGAGCGGCTCGCGCATGGGGCCCGCGGGGAAGACCCGGCCATCGCCGAAGGGCCACTCCTCGCCGCGCGTCTCGGCGTCGACGACGACGAGGCTGAGTGACTTCAGGACCGCGGGGTTCTGATGGCCGTCGTCCATGACCAGGACCGCAGCGCCCGCCTGAGCCGCCGCGACCGCTCCGGCCGCGCGGTCGCGGGCGACCCAGACCGGGAGGTCGTTCGCGAGCATCAGCGGCTCGTCCCCCACCTCGGCGGCGCCGTGGCGTTCCGGGTCCACGCGCACGGGTCCGGCCAGCGATCCGCCGTAGCCGCGCGTCAGGACGGCGGCGCCGAGGCGGCGGGCGATCTCGCGCGCGATCGGGGTTTTGCCGGCGCCGCCCACCGTGAGGTTGCCCACGCAGACCACCGGGACGCCGGGATCGACGGGACGGCCGCGCGCGATGCGCCGCGCCGTCGCCCAGGCCCAGATCCACGAGACGGGCGTGAGCAGCGCTCGCAGCAGCGGCGCCGTCCGCGGGCGTCGCTCGTACCACCAGCGGGGCGTGGTGAGCTTCATGCGGGCAGGAGCGGCTGGAGGAGGCGGTAGGCTTCGTCCAGGGCCGCGCCCTGGCGATCGGCGTAGGCGAAGGCGGCCTCTCCCATCCGCCGCGCGATGCGGGGATGATCCAGCAGGCCGCGCAGGTGGCGCGCCAGGGCGTCGGCGTCGGCCGCCGCGATCGCCGCGCCCTCGGCGAAGAGGCCGGCATAGGCTTCGGCCGCGTTGAACACGTGAGGCCCGGTCAGGATAGGGCGTCCGATGCGGGCGGGCTCCAGGGGGTTGTGGCCGCCGACGCCCGGGGCGAAGCCGCCGCCCATCACCACGATGTCGGCCAGCCGGAAGAAGAGCCCGAGCTCGCCAAGGGTGTCGGCCACGTGGACGCCCCCCGTCGGCAGCTCGCCGGCGCCGCGGCGGGTGGCGGCGAGCTGCTCGGCGAGCGCGGGACCACGCTCGGGATGCCGGGGGGCCACGACCAGCAGCGCCTCGCCGAGATCGGGCGCCGCCTGGTGGAAGGCGCGGGCGATGAGGTCCTCCTCGCCGGGGTGGGTGCTGGCGGCGAGGACCACGCGATGGCCGCCCACGGCCTTGCGCAGCCGCTCCAGCTCGGCGGCGTCGGCGGGCAGCGGGTCGCCGACCAGCTTCAGGTTCAGCCGCGGACCGGGGCTGGCGCCCAGCGCCGACAGCCGCGCGCCGGTCGCCTCGTCCTGCGGCAGCACGAGGTCGAAGGCCCGCACGACGGTCCGCGCCGACGCCGGCCACTGGGCCCAGCGCCGGGCGCTGGCCTCGGTCATCCGCGCGGACACCAGCGCCAGGCGCACGCCGCGGGCGCGCGCGCCGAGGATCAGGTTGGGCCAGAGCTCGCTCTCCACCAGGACCCCGGCGTCGGGACGCCAGTGGCCGAGGAACCGGCGGACGGCGCCCGGCGCGTCCACCGGCGCGAACTGGTGGATCACCTCCGCGGGCAGCCGGCGGGCCAGCAGCGCGGCGGCCGTCGCGGTTCCGGACGTCACGAGCAGGGCCAGCTCCGGCCGGCGGGCGCGGAGCGCCGCGATCAGGGGCAGCAGTGACGTGGTCTCGCCGACGCTCACGCCGTGCAGCCAGACGAGGGGACCGTCTGGGCGCGGGACCGTGGGGCGGCCGAGGCGCTCGCCCAGCCGCGCGGCGTCCTCCTTGCCGCGGCGGGCGCGACCGCGCAGGACCCCGGGCGCCAGGGGCTCCAGCAGGCGGGTGGCCGCGCCGTACAGCGCCAGGGGGAGGGTCGGGGTCACGCCACCTTCGCGCAGCCGAGGCCGCAGCCGCCCTCGGTCTCCACCTGCAGGGTCACGTGGCCGATCGCGAAGCGGTGCGAGAGACCCTCGCGGGTCGAACGCAGGAAGCTGTCGCCGTCGTCCACGCTGCGGGGACGGAGGATGTGCGCGGTCATCGCCGTCTCGGTGGTGGAGAGCGCCCAGACGTGCAGGTCATGGACCCCCTCGACGCCCGGCTGGCGGCTGAGCCAGGCGCGCACCTCGTCCACGTCGATCGCCCGCGGCGCCGCGTCCAGGGCGAGGTCGGCGGAGTCGCGAAGCAGGCTCCAGGTCCCGAGCATGATGACGCCGGCGATCACGAGGCCCAGGGCCGGATCGATCCACGCCAGCCCCGTGCGGCTCATCACGAAGGCGCCGACGACGACCGTCAGCGAGACGCCCGCGTCGGCCGCCATGTGCAGGAAGGCGCCGCGGACGTTCAGGTCGCTGTGACTGCCGCGCATGAAGAGGAGGGCGGTGGCGCCGTTGACCAGGACCCCGAAGCTCGCGGCCAGCATGACCAGCCCCGTCTCGACCGGCGCCGGCTGCAGCAGGCGGTGGATGGACTCCGAGGCGATGGCGCCCACGGCCATGAGCAGCAGCACCGCGTTGGTCAGGGAGGCCAGGATGGTGGCCTTGCGCAGGCCGTAGGTGCGCCGTCCGGCGGGCGCCCGGCGGGCCAGGACGGCGGCGCCCCAGGCCAGGATCAGGGCGAGGACGTCGGACAGGTTGTGGCCCGCGTCGGCGAGCAGCGACATGGAGCCTGTCCAGAACCCCAGGCCCGCCTCGACCGCCACGAACGCGGTGTTGAGCACGACGCCGATCCCGAAGGCCCAGCCCATGTCCTTCGGGGCGTGATGGTGGTGGTGGTGGCCGTGGGCATGTCCGCCGCCGTGGCCGTGGTCGTGACCGTGGGCGTGGCCATGGTCGTGAGCGTGCTCATGCCCATGCTCGTGGCCGTCGCGCGCGGGATGCGGGTGGGCGTGCGCCATCGGGGCCTATGTCTCACCGCCCGCCGAAGCGATCAATCCGCTACCAAGTAACGCTCAGCGCCCGACCAGCGCTTCGGCGCGGCGGGTGGCTTCCGAGAGGCGGCCTGACCATTCCGTGATCAGGGCGGCGATGGCGGCCTCGTCCGCATCGGCGGGCACGTGCAGCGGGCCGTCCCAGACCACGGCGCCCCGCCCGAAGGGCGCCGCCCACATCACCTTGTCCCACGTGCCCTGCATCTGGGCCGACGGCGCGGCGGCGATTCCCATCAGGAACACCGGCTGCCCGGACCGCCGGGCGATCTGCAGGGCGCCGGGCGCGATCACCTCGTTCGGCCCGCGTGGACCGTCCGGCGTGACGACCAGCGCGCCCCCGCCCGCCACCCAGTTCGTCGCCTCGCGGATGGCGGCGACGGCCTGGCGCATCTTGGCGGTGTCGCCGGGCTTGGCCGACGAGACCCGGATGGCGGGGAAGCCGGACATGTCCAGCGCGCGGGCCACGAACTCGCCGTCCGCGCTGGGCGAGATCAGGCACTTGGTGCGCTTGCGCCACCACTGCGGCGCGGTGGCGAGGCACAGCGGGATGCGGCCGTGCCAGAAGAGGGCGATGGCGCCGCGCGTGTCGTCGGCGAGCACCGGCTCGACGCAGGCCAGGTTCTCGTGCCGCCAGCGGACGGTGCGCAGCACCAGCCGCAGGTAGCTGCCCAGCACCCAGCCCAGGAAGGCCTGGACCGAACCGTTTCGCAGCAGCGCCTTCACGCGGCGGGCTCCGCCTCCAGGTCCTGGCTTCTGGCGAGCCGGGCGTAGAGTCCGCGCTTCTTCACGAGCGTCGCGTGATCGCCGGTTTCGACCACGCGCCCACGGTCGACCACGTAGATGCGGTCGGCGCCGCGCACGGTGGAGAGGCGGTGGGCGATCAGGATCGTGGTCCGGCCGGCCATGAGCCGCTTCAGCGCCGCCTGCACCTGGGCCTCGCTCTCGGTGTCCAGGGCGCTGGTGGCCTCGTCGAGCAGCAGGATCGGCGCGTCCTTGAGGAACGCCCGGGCGATGGCGATCCGTTGCCGCTGGCCGCCCGAGAGCCGGGCCCCCGCCTCGCCCACGAGCGTGTCGTAGCCGTCCGGCAGGTCGCAGATGAACTCGTGCGCCGCCGCGGCCCGCGCCGCCGCCTCGATCTCGGCCGCCGCGGCCTGCGGGCGCGCATAGGCGATGTTGGCGCGGACGGTGTCGTCGAACAGGAACGGCTCCTGGGTCACGAGGGCGATCTGGTCGCGCAGCGAGGCCAGCGCCACGTCGCGGACGTCGACGCCGTCCAGGGTCACGCGCCCCGCGCTCACGTCGTAGAAGCGAGGGATCAGGTTCAGGATGGTGCTCTTGCCGCCGCCCGAGGGGCCCACCAGCGCCACCGTCTCGCCCCGGCGGGCCTCCAGGTCGACGCCGTCCAGCGCCGGCGGGCCGTCGCCGCCGTACGAGAAGGCCACGTTCTCGAGGCGCAGGTGGCCGTCCGCGCGGGTGACCGGCTGGGCGCCCGGCCGCTCGCGCACCTCGGGCTCCACGTCCAGAGCTGCGAAGAGCCGGCGCGCCGCGGCCATCCCTTCGGCGAAGACCGTCTGCAGGTTGGCGAGCTGACGCAGCGCCTGGCTGGCCATGGTGAGGGCGGCCACGAACGAGAAGAAGGCGCCGGCGTTCATCTCGCCCACGGTGGAGCGCCAGCCGGCGTAGGCGAACACGGCGGCCACCACCAGCGTCATCAGGAGCTCGGTGGCCGGCGCGGCCCGGGCGCGGGCGTTGGCGCCCTTGGTGAGGTGGCGCTGGCGCCGCGCGACCACCTCGGCCACGCGGGCCTCCTCGTGCGCCTCGCGGTTCTCGATCTTCACGACCCGGACGCCGTCGAGGCTCTCCATGATCGCCGAGGAGAGGTTGGAGGTCTCGGCCATGGCGCCCTTCGCGGCCTTGGTCGTGCGCCGGGAGAACCGCCGCATGATCGCCCCGGCCAGGGGCGCGACCCCGATCAGGAGCAGCGACAGGAACCAGTCGTTGGCGACCATCACCACCACGGCGCCCACGAAGATCAGCAGGTTCTGGGTGTAGTTCACCACTCCGGCGGTGGCGGCCTCGCGGATCAGGCCGGCGTCATAGAGCACCGAGGCGACGAAGCTGCCGGTGTGGCGGCTGCGCAGGTGGGCGAGGTCGGCACGGACAAGGCGGCCGAAGAGCTGCACCTGGACGTCGCCCACCACGGCGTTGCCGATGTGGTTCACCAGGGTGGCCTGGACGATCTGGGCGACCGTCCGGGCGAAGGCGAGGGCCGCGATGGTGAGCGGGATCCAAAGCAGCGCCCCCGGCTTGTGGAACACCAGGAGGTCGTTGGTGGCGGGCTCGATGATCCGCACCAGCTCGGCCGAGCAGTAGGCCACCACCACGGCGGCCAGCATGGCCACGGTCCAGCCGCGCCAGCGCGGCGCCATATAGCTTCGCGCCACCCGCGCCACGAGGGCGCGGGCGCCAAGCTCCGGCGGGGCGGGGACGCTCATGGGCCTGGGGTCGGACGTTGCGCCCACAGTGTCAAGCCGGGCCGCGCGACGGCCCTTGAGCCGGGATCGGTCTCGATCACGAACGAACACGCGCGCACACGCACGGGCGTGCGCCCGCGACCCGTGGGCGGCCACGGTCAGGCGGTCTGCGGCGACGTCTTCGCGGTGCGGCGGTTGGCCCGCCCCGCCGCTCGCTCTGCGGCGAGCGGTCCCCCCTTCCCGCAGGGCGGGAAGGGAAGGGGTCAGCTGGGCCAGGGGGGTTTGAGGCGCAGGCCGGGCGCCGTGGAGCCGAGGAGCGCGGATCGCGCGCGCGGCGCCGCGGGCGGGGCGCGGTCCAGGACCGTCGCGGCCGGGGCCGCCGGCTGCGGCTGCGCCGCGCCGGCCTTCGCGAGGAGGGCTTCGAGGGCCGGCAGGTTCCGCGTGCGGACATCGGCCGGAACGCCGTCGGCGCGGGCGGTCTCGCGGGCCACCAGGCCGAGCGTCGAGAGGAACTTCGGCAGGCTCACCGCCTCGTAGTCCCGTTCGCGCTCGCGCTCGACGGGGTCGCCGCGCTCGGGCCGCTCGACCTGGATCTCGTCCTCGCGCTCGCGGCCGGCGTCGATCGCCTGGACGGGGGCAGGGCGGAGAGGGGCCATGCGGCCGGCGCGCAGGGCCAGGCACAGGCGGATGCCCAGGCGCACGGCCTGGAAGCTGCGGTGGAAGACATCGTAGAGCTGCAGGCTTCGGCTTCGGTTGGCCTCGGTCTTCGCCGCCTCGCCGACCCGCCGCCCCAGCTCGAAGGCGCAGTCGACCATCGCCTCCACCATGCGGAGCTCACGATCGGTGCGGGCGGCGTCCTGCGACATCGGAACAAAAGTAGAACATCTCAAGCGGCGCCGTCAACCCCTCGGGGGCCCGGCTGGCTGCGGACCGGATTCTCGCCTACCTAGCGGCGATGAGCGCCGCAGAGCCCCGCTTCGACCTCACCACGCCGCTCGGGCGGGCGAAGGCGTATGCGGACTACCTCTGGAACGACCACGCCTACCTGCGGCTGGGGTTCTCGAACGCGCACTGGATCAGCGAGGAGCTGGTGCGGGCGAACCAGCCCTGGCCGCACCAGATCGCCGCCTGGCGGGACCGCGGCATCCGCACGATCGTGAACCTGCGCGGCGGGTTCGACGCCAGCTTCCATGCGCTGGAGAAGGACGCCTGCGCGCGGCTGGGGCTGAACCTGGTGGATTTCACGATCACGTCCCGCGAAGTCCCCTCGCGGGAGCGCGTGCTGGGCGCCAAGCGGCTGTTCGAGACGCTGGAGTACCCGGCGCTGATGCACTGCAAGTCGGGCGCGGACCGGGCCGGGATCATGAGCGTGCTCTACATGCACTTCCGGAAGGGCCGGACGATCCGGGAGGCGCTGGACCAGCTGCACATCCGCTACCTGCACATCCGGCACGGCAAGACCGGCGTGCTGGACTACACCTTCGCCCGCTATCTCACCGAGGGCGAGCCGGCGGGCATGAGCTTCCTGGAGTGGGTGCAGAGCCCGATGTACGACCCCGCCGGCATGAAGGCCGAGTTCCGCACGAACATGTGGGGCAATGTGCTGACCGAGAGCGTGCTGCGCCGGGAGTAGGACGGATGGGGGTCGCGCCGGCCGCCTTGAGCGGGATCGGCGGCCCTGTTGGCCGCTTGCCCTTCCCACCGTCCGCTCTACGCCCGGCGGCGCTGCGCTCGGCGGCGCTGGGCTCGGCGGGCGGTCCCCCCTTCCCGCGACGCGGGAAGGGAAGGGGGGTTAGTGCTCGTCGTCGTCCGAGCCCGGGGTCAGGAGCTTGTGGGCGTGCAGCACGAAGTAGCGCATCAGGGCGTTGTCGACGGTCTGCTGGGCCTTGGCGCGCCAGGCCCTCACGGCCTCGTCGTAGCTGGCGAAGCCGCCGACGAAGTCGATCTGGCCGGGGTCCTTGAACTCGGGCGGACCGTCGAGGTCCTTGAGTTCGCCGCCGATGACGAGGTGGAGGAGCTGTCTGTGGGGCATGGGGGTTCGTTTCAGATGAAATCAGTTTCGCGGGCCCATATGCTGGAGCCGCTCCAGGATCAATGGGGCGAGCGCCCGAGTCGAGCAGATCAGGCTGGCCTGTGACGGCCGCGCCCGGTTGAAGCGGAAGGCCTCGCCGGTGTGGTCGCCGACGAAACAGCCGGCTTCGCGGGCGATGAGGTCGCCGGCCGCCACGTCCCAGTCGGACTTGCGCACGGGCGCGACCGCCGCGTCGAACTCGCCGGCGGCCACCGCGCACATGCGGTAGGCGGTGGAGCTGCGCTGCTCGACGGACATGGTGGCCGGCCAGGGGGTCGGCCACGACCAGTGGGCGAACACCACCGGGTCGCCGGCCATGCGGGCCTCCTCGAGCCGCGCGGCCGCGGTCGGGGCGATCGGCGCGCCGTTGCGGGTGGCGCCCTGGCCCGCGGCGGCGGCGTAGATCTCCTCCAGCTCGGGCGCGTAGACCGCGGCGGCCGTCGGGACCCCGTCGTCCACCACGGCGATGGCCACGGACCACCAGGGCCGGCCCTTCAGGAAGGCGCGGGTGCCGTCGATCGGGTCGACCACGAAGATGCGCCGGTGGGCCATCCGCTGCGGATCGTCGGCGGTCTCCTCCGAGAGCCAGCCGTAGTCGGGCCGGGCCGCGCGGAGACGGCGGGTCAGCAGGTCGTCGGCCGCCAGGTCCGCATTGGTGACCGGGCTGTGGTCGTCGGCCTTGTATTCGACCTCCAGGCCCTTGCGGCGGATGTCGCGGGCCAGCTCGCCGGCCTCGCGGGCCGCGTCCAGGATCAGGCGCAGGTCGTCGCTCATCGACCCGCGATGGCGAGGCCGTCCACCATGAGCGAGGGGGCGTTGGACGCGCCGCGGATCTCGAGGTCCGAGGCGGGCGTGACGCGCCGGAAAATGTCGATGAGGTTGCCCGCCACCGTGATCTCCGTGACCGGGTAGGCGAGCTCGCCGTCCTCGAACCAGAAGCCGGAACAGCCCACCGACCAGTCGCCGGTGTTGGGGTTCAGCGAGGGGCCGAACATCGACGTGACGAGCAGGCCCGCGCCCGCGTCCTTCATCAGCGCCTCGCGGCTCTTCTCGCCGGGCAGGAAGGTCAGGTTCGAGGTCGAGACGCCGGGCGGGCCGGCCAGGCCGCGGGAGGCGTGGCCCGTGGTCTGCAGGCCGAGCTGGCGGGCCGAGGACGAGTTGAGGAGCCACGTGGTCAGCACGCCGTCGTCGATCAGGTTGCGCGGCCCGTTGCGGACGCCCTCGTCGTCGAAGGGCGACGAGCCGAGGCCGCGGAGGCGGTGCGGATCGTCGCGGATCACGATCCCCTTGGCGAAGATCTGCTGGCCCAGCTTGTCCTTCAGGAACGACGCCCCGCGGGCGATGGCCGGGCCCGAGATCGCGCCGATCAGCGGGCTCATCAGCGATCCGGCGAGGCGGTTCTCGAAGATCACCGGGGCGGTGGTGGAGGCGATCTTGCGCGCGCCCAGGCGGGCGGCGGCGCGGCGGCCGGCCTCGGCGCCCAGGCTCTCGGGCTCGGGCAGGTCGGCCTGCCAGCGGACCGAGCGGCCGTCGTAGCCGGTCTCCATGCCGGCCTCGTCGCCCGCGATGGCCGAGGCGCCGATTGAGAAGCCCGACGCGCGGTGCACGCCGGTGAATCCGCCGCTGGTCACCATGGTCCACCGGGCGGCCGACCACGAGCCGGAGGCGCCGTCGGTGTTGATCACCCTGGGGGTGGCCCGCGCAGCGGCCTCGGCGGCGCGGGCGCGTTCCTCCAGCGCCTCGGCCGACGGCTCGGACGGGTCGAACAGGTCCAGGTCCGGCATGTCGCCCAGCGCCAGGTGTTCGCGGTCGGCGAGGCCCGCGTAGGGATCCTCGGGCGCGAGGCGGGCCATGGCGACCGCGCGCTCCACCAGCTTGCCGCGGGCGTCCGCCGAGATGTCCGAGCCCGACACGGTGGCATGCCGCCTGCCGACGAAGACGCGCAGGCCCAGGTCGCGCGACTCGTTGCGCTCGACCTCCTCGAGGTCGCCCATGCGCACGGTGATCGACAGGCTGCGGCGTTCCGCGCCCACGGCCTCGGCGGCGTCGGCCCCCGCCCTCAGCGCGGCGGCCACGACGTCGTTCAGCAGGTTTTCGTCCATCGCCGGGATATGGCGGACGCAGGGCGGACGAACAAGGCTGGGGTGCGCGTCGCCGGGCGCCGTCGCCTTTCCCTCCCGTCCTCTTCGACGGAGGAACGGCCGGGGATGGTGGTGTGCGCAGAGCGTCAGAGGTTCGTGCGCGTGCGGCGACGTCGCCTCATACGCACATTCGGCAATGGTGGGGCCACACCACCACCCAACCCTCCTCCATCGAGGAGGAGGGCTTTTCAGGGCGCCTCAGGGGATGGCGTAGAACAGCAGGGCGGCGGCGATGGCGACGTAGCTGACCCAGGTGGCCAGGGCGCCGGCGGCGCGGAGCCAGGTGGCCTGCGTCGAGCGCGACAGGCCCACGGCGTGCACCACGCGGCCCACGAAGAAGACCAGGCCGATCAGGTGGATCAGCAGGCTGGGCGCGCCCACGAGCGCCAGGATCGCAAGGCCGGCCAGCGCCGCGGGCACGTACTCCGCCGCGTTGCCGAAGGCGCGGATGGCCTGCTGCAGGGCGGGCACCCCGCCGTCGCCGATCTCGACCCGGTGCCTGCGCCGCTGGCGGGTGACCAGCACCGACAGCACGAGCAGGAGCACGACGTTCAGGCCGGCCCAGAGGGCGGCGGCGTGGGCGGAGGCCAGAGGGTCCATGCGCGACCTTACCTCAGTCCACCGGCGCGCCATCGCCGGGCAGGCCAAGCTTCGCCCACTTTTCTGTGACGGCGGCGATCGTGTCCGGATCCATGCCCAGCTTCTCGCCCCACTCGCGGTGGGTCTCGGGCGGCCATTTGTTGGTGGCGTCGAGGCCGATCTTCGAGCCCAGGCCGCTCTCGGGCGAGGCGAAGTCCAGGTAGTCGATGGGGGTGTTCTCGACGACGGTGATGTCGCGGGCGGGGTCCATCCGGGTGGAGATGGCCCACATCACGTCCTTCCAGTCGCGGGCGTCGATGTCGTCGTCCACGACGATCACCCACTTGGTGTACATGAACTGCCGAAGGTAGCTCCAGACGCCCATCATCACGCGCTTGGCGTGGCCCGGGTAGCCCTTCTTCATCGACACCACGGCGATGCGGTAGCTGCAGCCCTCGGGCGGCAGCCAGAAGTCGACGATCTCGGGAAACTGCTGGCGGATCAGCGGGATGAACACCTCGTTCAGCGCCTCGCCCAGCACCGAGGGCTCGTCCGGCGGGCGGCCGGTGAAGGTGGTCAGGTAGATGGGGTCCCTGCGCAGGGTGACGCAGGTCACCTCGAACACCGGGAAGCGCTCCACCGAGTTGTAGTAGCCGGTGTGGTCGCCGTAGGGGCCCTCGTCGGCGTACTCGTCGAGGTGGACGAGGCCTTCCAGCACGATCTCGGCCTGGGCGGGAACCATCAGGGGCACGGTCTTCGCCGGCACGAGGTCGAGCTTGGCCCCGCGGAGCAGGCCGGCGAACTGGTACTCGGAGAGCGTGTCGGGCACCGGCGTGACGGCGGCCAGGATCGTGCCCGGATCGGCCCCGATGACGGCGCAGGCGGGCAGCGGCTCGCGCCGTCCTTCCGCCTTCCAGCGGCGGTGGTGCTGGGCGCCGCCGCGGTGGGCCAGCCAGCGCATGATGGTGCGGTCCTTGCCGATCACCTGCATGCGGTAGATGCCGAGGTTGTAGTCGTCCTCCCGGGAGTCGGACGGCCCCTTGGTGACCACCAGCGGCCAGGTGATGAGCGGCGCGGGCTCGCCGGGCCAGCAGGTCTGGATCGGCAGCTTCGACAGGTCGATCTGGTCGCCCCTCCAGACCACCTCCTGCACCGGCGCGGTCTTGCGCACATTGGGGCGCATGCCCATCACGGTGCGGGCCAGGGGCAGCATGTCCCAGGCGTCCTTGAGGCCGCGCGGCGGCTCGGGCTGGCGCAGGAAGGCCAGGAGTTCGCCCACCTCGCGCAGTTCGCCGGCGGTCGTCCGTTCCTTGCCCTCGAGGGTCACGCCCATGGCCACGCGCCTGACCGTACCGAACAGGTTGACGAGGCAGGGCATCCCCGACGGCTGGCCGTCGGCGCGCACGGGGTTCTCGAACAGGACCGCCGGGCCGCCCGTGGCCAGAAGGCGGCGCTGGATCTCGGTCATCTCCAGGACGGTGGAGACCGGCTCGGTCACGCGCACCAGCTCGCCGGCGGCTTCCAGTTTGGCGATGAAGTCGCGCAGCGAGCGGTAGGCCATGCGCGCCCGTTTACCCGCGCGGCCGAACCGGGTCTAGGATGGGGCCCAAGGAGCAGAGATGGCCCGCCTCGACCTCGACGACCTGCCGCCGCGCATCGCGGCGCTGCTCACAGACCTGCCGGAGGGCGAGGAGGTCATGCTGGTGCAGCACGGCGCCGTGGTGGGCCGGCTGACCGCGGGCGCGCCGCCGCAAGCCGAGGAGACCCACCCCGAGATGGAGCCCGACCAGAAGATGCGCGAGGTGTTCGAGAACTTCCGCTCGGCGATCGAGGACGAGTTTTGAGCGCCGCCGTGCGCGAGGGCGTCGCGAAGAGCGCCCGCCACCAGAGCGCCTACCTGGCCGCCGGCCCGGAGGGGGCGACGCCGATCGTCTTCATCCACGGCTGGCCCGAGCTCTCGATCTCGTGGCGGCATCAGCTGCCGGTGTTCGGCGGCCTGGGCTTCCACGCCGTGGCGCCCGACATGCGCGGCTACGGACGCTCCTCGGTCTATCCGCGGCACGAGGACTACGCGGTCGAGCACGCCACCGCCGACATGATCGAACTCCTGGACCACCTGGGGGCCGAGAAGGCCGTCTGGGTCGGCCACGACTGGGGCGCGCCCGTCGCCTGGAGCCTCGCCCAGCATCACCCCGAGCGGACCCACGGCGTGGCGACGCTGTGCGTGCCCTACATGCCCGACGGCTTCGCGCCCGAGACGATCATCCCGCTGGTGAACCGCGACATCTATCCCGAGGCCGAGCTGCCGGCGGGCCAGTGGGACTACATGCTCTACTACCGCGAGAACTTCGCGGCGGCCTGCGCGGGGTTCGAGGCGAACCCGCGGGCGTTCGTGAAGCTGGCGTTCCGGGCGGGGAGCCCGGCCGGCAAGGGCCAGCCCGCGGGCACGGCGTTCACCCGCGCCAACAACGGCTGGTTCGGCGGGGCGGCGCCGCCCGACGTGCCGCGCGACGAGACGGTGCTGACCCAGGCCGACGAGGACGCCTACGCCGAGTCCCTGGGCCGCAACGGCTTCTTCGGACCCGACAGCTGGTACATGAACGGCCCGGCCAACATGGCCTTCGCCGCCCGCGCCAATCCGCGGCTGGAGATGCCGGCGCTCTTCCTGCACGCGGCCTACGACTACATCTGCGAGACGATGGATTCGCGGCTGCCCGAGCCGATGCGCGCCCACTGCGCCGATCTGACGGAGGCGGTGGTGGAGTCGGGCCACTGGATGGCCCAGGAGAAGCCGCGGGAGGTCAACGCCGCCCTGGCGAAGTGGCTGGCGGCGAAGCTGCCGCACCTCTGGTGACGGTTCCGTCCGGGCGGGCGAGGCTCTACCCTGCCGAAAACAACGGGGGGAACGTGATGGGCCGGACGATCGTGGCGGGGATGCTGGCGGCGCTGGTCGCGCTGCCGGCCGGGGCGGCCGAGACCAGGTACCGGGCCGAGGTGATCCGCACCGCCTACGGGGCGCCGCACGTGATCGCCCGCGACTACGGCGGCCTGGGCTACGGCGGCGGCTACGCCTCGGCGCAGGACAACTTCTGCGACTTCGCCGAGCGGCAGATGACCGTGAACGCCCAGCGCGCCCGCTACCTGGGCCCGGGCGAGAAGAACGCCAACGTCGTCAGCGACCTCTACCACCAGCACCTGATCCAGACGGGCCGGCTCGAGGCGCTGCTCGCGGGCCGCGGCCAGCCCTCGCCGCAGGCCCGCGCGCTGGCCCGCGGCTTCATCGCCGGGATCAACCGCTACGTCCGCGACGTGGGCGTGGCCAACCTGCCGGACGCCCGCTGCCGCGGCGCGGCCTGGGTGCGGACGTACGACGAGATGGACTACTGGCGCTCGGTCGTGGCCACCCAGCAGCCGACCTTCATGGCCGGCGTCGTGGCCGCCGCGCCGCCGGGCGCGCCGGACCTGCCCGGCCTGCAGGCGCCGGCCGAGCGCTCGCCGGTTCCGGAGGGCCAGGGCAGCAATGCGTATGCGCTCGGGCGCGAGGCGACGAAGAGCGGCCGGGGCGTCCTGCTGGGCAATCCGCACTATCCGTGGGACGGCATCAACCGCTTCGTCCGGATGCACCTGATCATCCCGGGCCGGCTCAACATCGTGGGCGCCGGCCTGCAGAACAGTCCGACGATCGGCATCGGCCACAACCGCTGGATCGCCTGGACGCACACCGTCTCGACCGCGCGCCGCTTCGGCCTGTTCGAACTGACGCTCGATCCGAAGGACCCCACCGCCTACCTCTACGAGGGCCGGTCCGTGCCGATGACGCGCACGGCGGTCACCGTGCAGGTGAAGACCGACAGCGGCCTGACGCCGGTCACGCGCACCTTCTACGGCACCCGGTTCGGCCAGGTGGTGGAGAACGCCGGGCCCCCGGCGACGCCCTGGACGGCGCAGCGGGCCTATGCCGTCCGCGACGCCGGCCCCGACCTGCGCGGGATCGACCAGTATCTCGAGATGTACCAGGCCCGCGGCGTCCGCCAGCTCGCCGCGACGCTGGCGAAGTTCCAGGCCGCCGGGTTCAACACGACCGCCGTGGACGCCTCGGGAGAGGCCTACTACGGCGACGTCGGCGCTCTGCCCTATGTCACGGACGCCAAGGCCGAGGCCTGCACGGTTTCCGAGATGGCCAGGACGCTGTGGCGGACCCAGCGGCTGCCGATCCTCGACGGCTCGCGCGCCGCCTGCGACTGGGACTCCGACCCGCGCGCGGTCGCCCCGGGCATCTTCCCGCCCCAGGTCCTGCCGCAGCTCTTCCGCTCGGACTACACGAGCAACTCCAACGACAGCTACTGGCTCACCAACCCCAAGGCGCCGCTGACCGGCTATCCGCGCATCCTCGGCGACGAGGCGACCGCGCGATCCCTGCGCACGCGGCTGAGCCTGAAGCTGATCGAGGACCGGCTGGCCGGGCGTGACGGCCTGGGCGCTGCGAAGTTCGACCTGGCCAGCGTCCAGGGCGTGCTGTTCAACAACCGGAACCTGGGCGCCGAGATCACCCGCGACCGGCTGGTCGGGCTCTGCCGCAAGGCCGCGTCCGGGCCGCACCCGGACCTCGCCGACGCCTGCCGGGCCCTCGAGGCCTGGGACCTGAAGGTCGACCTGGACAGCCGCGGCGCCCACGTCTTCCGGCTGTTCGCCGACAAGGGCGGCCTCGTCTTCAAGGTCCCGTTCGATCCGGCCGATCCGGTCAACACCCCGCACACCCTGGATGTGGACGACCCCAAGGTGCTGACCGCCCTGGTCGAGGCGGTGAAGCAGCTTCGGACGCTGGGCATCCCCATGGACGCCCCGCTGCGGCAGGTGCAGACCGAGCCGCGGGCGGGGGGCGAGCGCATCCCGATCCACGGCGGGCCGGGGCCGGAGGGCGTGTTCAACGTGATCACGCCCGTCGACCTGAAGCCCGGCCTCGGCTGGACCAAGATCCGCCACGGCTCGAGCTGGATCATGACGGTGGAGTTCACCGACAAGGGCCCCGTCAGCCAGGGCGTGCTGAGCTACTCCCAGTCCACCAATCCGGACTCGCCGCACGCGGCCGACCAGACCCGGCTCTATTCGCGGAAGGGCTGGGACGACCTGCGGTTCACGGAGGCCGCGGCGCGCCGGGACGCGGTGTCGCGGGTGGTTCTGACGGGGCCCTGAGGCGCGCCGTCAGTCCTCGAGGCTGTAGCCGAGCTTCAGGGTGACCTGGAAGTGCGCGACCTGGCTGCCCTCGACATGCCCGCGCACCTCCTTGACCTCGAACCAGCGGATGTGACGCCGGTTCTCCGACGCCTTGGTGATCGCCTGCCGGATCGCGTCGTCGATCGAGGTCTCCGACGAGCCGACGATCTCGCTGACGCCGTAGGTGTTGTCCGCGGTCATGCTTGCTCCTTCCTTGTGCGGAGGGAGGAAGGCGCGGACGGCGCAGGTGGTTCCCGGCGCGGCCGGAAGGTTCAATCAACCTCGCCCAAGGCGTCGTCGAGGGCGTCCAGGAACAGGTCGGCGTGCTCGCGGGTGAAGACCAGCGGCGGGCGCACCTTCAGGATGTTGGCGTGCGGACCGGTGGCGCTCACCAGCACCCGGCGGCGGCGCAGGCCGTTGACGACCTGGGCGGCGGCGGCGCTCGCGGGCCGCCCCTCGTGCGCAAGCTCCACGCCGAGGAAGAGGCCGGCGCCGCGGACCTCGGCGATCAGCGGCTGGCGCCGGGACAGCGTCTCGAGCCCGGCCTTGAGGTAGGCGCCCACCGCGGCCGCATTGGCCATCAGGCCCTCGTCCTCGATCACGTCCAGCACCGCCATGCCCACGGCGCAGGAGACCGGGTTGCCGCCGAAGGTGTTGAAGTAGCGGCAGCTCTGCCCGAACGGCGCCAGCACCTCGGGGCGGGCGACGAGGCCGGCGACCGGATGGCCGTTGCCCATGGGCTTGCCCATGGTCACCAGGTCGGGCACCACGCCGTGCCGCTGGAAGCCCCAGAAGGCCTCGCCCGTGCGGCCGAAGCCGGGCTGCACCTCGTCGGCGATGAAGATCGCCCCGGCCTCGCGCGCGGCGGCGGCCGCCGCAGCCAGGAATCCGGCCGGGCCGTCGTAGACGCCGTCGCTGGAGAAGATGGTGTCGACCAGCAGGGCCGAGGGCGCATGCCCGGCCGCCCGCAGGTCCTCGAAGGCGGCGCGCACGTCACGCGCGAAGCGCTCGGCCACGCCGGCGTCCCCGCCCCGCGGCGCGGGCACGGTGCGCACGTTCGGCCCCAGCGCCACGTAGGCGCCGAGCGACGGGGAGAGCTCGGCCACCGCCTGGGTGACGCCGTGGTAGGCGAGCTCGGTCACCACCACGCCGGTCCCGCCCGTCCGCGCCCGCGCGATGCGCAGCGCCAGGTCGTTCGCCTCGCTGCCCGTGCAGGTGAACATCACCTGGCTGAGCGGGGCGGGGAACAGGGCCGCCAGCCGTTCGGCATAGGCGACGACGCCGTCGGTCAGGTAGCGCGTGTGGGTGTTCAGCACGGCCGCCTGCCGCGCCATCGCGTCCACCACCCGCAGGTGGCAGTGCCCCACCGAGGCGACGTTGTTGTAGGCGTCGAGATAGGCCGCGCCCTCGGCGTCGTAGAGCCACACGCCCTCGCCGCGCACGAGGTGCAGCGGCTCTTCGTAGAACAGGCGGTAGGCGGGCCCCAGGACCCGTTCGCGCCGGGCGATCAGCGCCTGCGCCTCTGGCGAGAGGCTCTCGGCGGCGCCCGCGTAGGCGTTGATCATGGTCATCGGCGGAGCTCCGTTGCGCAGGCCGCGCGGACCGCCGCGTCGAACGCGGCGCGGCCGGCGTGCGCCAGCCGCTCGAGGCCGGTCACCGCGGCCGGATGGTTGCGCAGGATGTACTCGGCGTTCTCGGGGTAGCGTCCGGCGCGCCACTCCGAGATCAGCACGGAAGTGGCCATCCGCATCGCCACGAGATCGTACAGCGTCTCGAGCTCGGCGGGCGCCAGCGGCAGGGCGGCGTGGTAGGCGGCCACGTAGTCGCACAGCGCCTCGAGGCCGTGCGCCAGCTGGTAGCTCGCGGCGATCGCCGTGTCGCACACCCGGGGCGTGGCGACCATGTCGCCGAAGTCGAGGATCCCGCAGACGCGGTCGGTGTCGTCGGGATCGACCACGACATTGTGGGGGTTCAGGTCGTTGTGGACGACCTGCGCCGGCAGGCCGGGCAGAATGGGCGCGACGCGAGCCTCGAAGCGATCCAGGGCCGCCTCGGCCAGGGCGCGCCGACCCGCGTCGCCCACGAACGGGAGCAGGCGCCGCAGCGACGGGGCCTGCTTCAGGTCCCACAGGAGCACGTGGTCCTGGGCCGGATGGGAAAAGCCCTGGAGGGCGAGCGTCAGGCGCGCGTGGGCCGCCCCCAGGGAGCGGCGCTGCGCCGGCGTCGACGCCGCGCGGTGCAGCATGACGCCCGGCAGGAACGTCAGCAGCCGGACGATCTGGTCGCCCGCCGGCCCGGGCAGCACGGCGCTGAGCGCGCCCGAGGCGGTCGGGACCACCCGCTGCACGGCGGCGCCGGGGTCGGCCGCCGCCACGTGCCGCAGCGCCAGGGTCTGCATCTCGGAGACGGCGGGGTCCTCGGCGGCGTTGGTGATCTTCAGCACGTACTCGGCGCCGTCGCGGGCCCGCAGGTGGAAGTTCTGGTCGCGCTCGCTGACGAGCGGCCGCGCCTGCGCGGCCAGTCCGTAGACGTCGAGCGCCAGCGCTTCGGCGGCGGCGGTCGAGAGGCTGGCGGGCGGGCTTTCGAGCGCGCTGGCGGTCATGAACGCGCCGGCGGCACCGCACGATCGACGAACGCGATCAGCCGCTCGCTCAGCGCCTCGACGCTGACCGGCCCGTCCCGGTGGTACCAGTGGGGAATCCAGTTCATGGCCCCGAAGACGAACATCGAGGTCAGCTTGACGTCGTCGCAGACGAGCGTCCCGTCCCGCGCGCCCTCTTCCAGGATCTCGCGCAGCATGCCGTCGATCTGGCGTCGCCCGCCCACCACCTCGGCGCGGTTCTCGGGCCCGAGCGCATTCGTCCCCGTCATCACCAGGCAGGTGCCGAAGTCGTCGACGACCATCCGCACGTAGCGGCGCAGGAACTCGTGCAGCCGCTCGCGGGCCGTGCCGGAGCCCGGCGGCGGCATCGGCGTCTCGCCGTCGGTGATCGCCTCGATCCCCAGGCGATGACACTCGAAGAGGATCTCGTCCTTGCTGCGGAAGTAGTAGTAGAGCGTCGGCTTGGAGATGTTCAGCTCGTCGGCGATGTCGGCCAGCGTCGTCTCGTGGAATCCCCGCTGCGTATAGATCCGCGCCGCGGTGCGCAGCACCACCTGTCGCTTCAGTTCGAACTGCTCGCCACGGTCCTGGATGGCCTCGCCCCATGGCCGCTTCGGCGTCGCCTTCGGCATCCCAACTCCCATTCCGGCGCAAACCCGAACGCCCCTCTAGCCGATAATACCCATTGACAGTCATTCGACTAGAGAGATGACATATCGACCGATCGGTTGTCAGTTCGACCCGCGAGTCGAACGACGCCGCAGCCGGAGGCGGGGAGGCGTTCGTGGAGACGGTCGCGAGCTGCGTGGCGGGGGGCGTGGGCGTGGCGTCGGCAGCGCGCGGAGATGCGAGCCCGGACGCGTTGCTGAGCCAGCTCTACCGAAGCGAGGCCGAGGGCCTGCGGCGATACCTCACGCGCCTGCTCAAGGCGCCGGCGGACGCCGAGGACGTCGCGCAGGAGGCGTTCCTGCGCCTGCATCGGTGTGGCGACCTTTCGGCCTACGACCATCCGCGCGCGGTGCTGTTCAAGACCGCCTACCGGCTCGCGCTGAACCGCGTCCGCAGCCGCCGCTCGGGCGTGATCGACCGCGCCCTGCCGATCCCGCGCGAGGCCGCGCTGCCGCCGGCGCCGACCCCGTCGGCGGAGGAGGACCTGATCTCGCGCGAGCGGGACCGCGCCTACGCGAGCGCCCTGGCGAGCCTGCCGCCCCGCTGCCGCGAGGTCATCGAGCTCCGGACGCTGCAGGAGCTGTCGTACAAGCAGATGTCGGATAGCCTCGGCATCTCGGTGAGCACGCTGGAGAAGCACCTGGTGCGCGGCAAGCGCATCTGCGCCGAGGCGTTGGCGGGTTGGACATCGGGCGCCGGCCAGGCGCTCGCGGCCTGACGCGCACAGGAGGAATGGCCATGTCTGACGCTCTCGACGCGCCGCCCATCGCCTATTTCCCCGAGATCCGCACGCTTGCGGACGCGCCGCGCTTCCATGGCCGCACGCGCGGCGCCGCGCCGGCCTTCCACTTCGAGGGGGAGACCCTCACCTACGCCCAGTTCGACCGCCGGACGAGCCAGGTGGCCAACGGCCTTCTCGCCGAGGGCGTCCGGCACGGCTCGCGCATCGCCTACCTGGGCAAGAACTCGGCGGCCTATTTCGAGCTCCTGTTCGGCGCCGCCCGCATCGGCGCGGTGCTGGCGCCGGTGAACTGGCGGCTCGCGGCGCCCGAGGTGGTCTACATCGTCCGCGACGCCGAGGCCGAGCTGCTGTTCGTGGACGACCATTGCCTGGCGCTGGGGCGGCACGCCGCGGCGGAGGTCCCCGCCATCCGCAAGATCATCGCCATGGACGGCGGGGCGCCGGGCCACGAGAGCTATGCCGGATGGCGCGACCACCAGGGCGCCGGGGACCAGGCGGTGAAGGTCGATCCCGACGACGTGGCGATCCAGCTCTACACCTCCGGCACCACCGGGCGGCCGAAGGGCGTGCAGCTGGCGCACCGGGTCTTCTTCGCGTTCAACGCCTACGCCGGCGAGAACCCCGGCGCCTTCGGGCCGGACATGTCGTGGAACAGGTGGAACTCCGACGACGTGAGCCTGGTGGCCATGCCGGTCTTCCACATCAGCGGCACGGGCTGGGGCGTCGTGGGCGTCTACGCCGGGGCCTTCACCGTGGTGCTGCGCGAGTTCGAGAACGCCGCCGTGATCCAGGCGATCCGCAACTTCCGGGTCTCGAAGACGGTGCTGGTGCCGACCACCATCCAGATGATGCTGGATTATCCGGGCGTCAGCCGGGCGGACTTCGCCTCGATGACCGACTTCCTCTACGGGGCCTCGCCGATCCCGCTGGACCTCCTCCAGAAGGCGGTGGACGCCTTCGGGTGCGGGTTCGTCCAGCTCTACGGCATGACCGAGACGTGCGGCGCGGTCACCTACCTGCCGGCCGCGGACCACGTGGCCGGGAACCCGCGCATGCGCTCGGCCGGCAAGCCGATCCCGGGCGCCGAGATCCGCATCCTGGACCCCGAGAGCGACGCCGAGCGCCCGACCGGCGAGGTGGGCGAGATCTGCATCCGCGCGCCCACCACCATGCGCGGCTACTGGAAGCAGCCGGACGAGACGGCGCGGGTGATCCGCGAGGGCGGCTGGGTGCGCAGCGGCGACGCCGGCTACCTGGACGAGGACGGCTATCTCTTCATCCGGGACCGCGTGAAGGACATGATCGTGTCCGGCGGGGAGAACGTCTATCCGGCCGAGGTGGAGAACGCGATCTACGGCCATCCCGCCGTGGCCGAGGTGGCGGTGATCGGCGTGCCCGACGCCAAGTGGGGCGAGGCGGTGAAGGCGGTGGTGGCGCTCAAGCCGGGGCAGGCCGCGGATCCCGACAGCATCGTGGGCTGGGCCCGCGAGCGGATCGCCGGCTACAAGGTCCCCAAGTCGGTCGACTTCGTCGACGCCCTGCCGCGCAACGCCTCGGGCAAGGTGCTGAAGCGCGACCTGCGCGAGCCCTACTGGGCCGGTCACGAACGGCGGGTGAACTGAGGTGACCGAGCTCGAACGGATGCTGATCGAGCACGCCTGCCAGAAGCTGCAGATGCTCTATGGCGTCCACGCCGACCGCGGGGAGGTGGAGGCCTTCACCCAGCTCTTCGCGGCCGACGGTTCCGTGGCGGTCCCCGAGGCGCCCGCCTTCGTGGGACACGCGGCCATCCGGGCCTCGATGCAGGCGCTGGCCGACCAGGGGATCGCCATGCGCCACGTGATGACCAACCCGGTGGTGCACGTGGTCGACGCCGACCGCGCCACCGGCTCCTGCTACCTCACCGTCTACAACAGCGCCGCCGAGCCCGACGCGGCCGGGATCCGTCCCGTGGCGCTGCCGGCGACGGTGGGCGAGTATGCCGACGTGTTCCGGCGCACGGACGAGGGCTGGCGCTTCCAGTCGCGCGTCCTGACCCGCGTGTTCCGGCCGTCGCCGCCGAGCTGAGCCGGCCTGGCGGGTCCGCCCGCCGGGCGTGTCCTTGCAATGAGGGAGGCGCGCACCCCGCCTCCGGGAGGTGAGCTGCGATGGAAATCCAGGACTGGAAGTCGATGGCCGGCATGGCCGGTGTCTACCGCAAGGCCCGCGAGCTGGGGCTGGAGACCAACATCGCCGAGCTGGAGACCTTCGGCTTCACGGTCATCGAGCCCGAGAAGACGGGCGCCCCGGCCGGCTTCGCCCAGCGCCTGCTCGACAAGGTGATGGAGATCGCCCGGCAGGAGGACGACCTCGCGGTCGAGCTCAACAAGCACTCGGACGCCGAGAAGCCGGCCTACGGGCGGCAGCTGTTCCACCTGCTGGAGCGCGACCCGGTCTTCGTCGAGGCGCTGATGAACCCCGCGGTGCGCACCATGGGCAGCTACATGATGGGCCTGAGCTACCGGCTGTTCAGCATGGTGGCGTTCGTGAAGGAGGGGTCCGCGCGCTCGACCCACATGCACACCGACTCCGTGGGCGTGCCGACCCCGCTGCCGGCCTATGGCGCGGTCTGCAACGTGAGCTGGATCCTCACCGACTACACCCCCGAGAACGGCACCCTGGGCATGGTCCCGGGCAGCCATCGCAACTGCCGCCATCCCACCGAGTTCGAGCAGCCGAAGTTCATCGGCGGCGGCATGGACGACTCCATGGTGACGCCGGTCATGGCCAAGCCCGGGTCGCTCGCGGTCTTCACCGGCAACACCTGGCACTGCACCTACCCCAAGACGAGCGACGGGGTGCGCGCGCACATCGCCACGGCCTTCTGCCGCAACTACATGAACCCGGCCGAGAGCTACGACGACATGCCGGACGCGCTGATCGCGCCGCACGGTCCCGAGCTCGCGCGCCTGCTCGGCCGCAACGCCTGGCAGGGCTACCGCGCCGAGGGCCCCAAGCTCGAGAACATGGCCCTGGTCCGGGCCGCCTATCAGAGCCAGTACGGTTGAGGACGCCATGAGCAAGGTCGAATTCGCCAGCCGCGAGTGGCTGGCCGCGCTGCGGTCGATGCTGGACCGCTACACGGCCCTCGCCGGGCCGGACACGACGCTCAGCATCTGCGAGGTGTTCACCGGCGTGCCCCCGCACCTGGACGCCGGCGGCGACGGGCGCATCGCCTGGCACTGCCGGATCGAGGGCGGCAAGGTCACGGTCTTCGCGGACGGCGAGATCGACGACGCCGACATCAAGACGGTGGCCGACTACCACTTCATCCTGCCGTTCGCGCGGATGAAGCTCGAGCCGGGCACGACCGACGAGTACCAGCGCCAGCAGGCCGAGGGCGCGCGCCTCGGCAAGGTGAAGCACGAGGGCGACCGCTCGAAGGTTCCCCCGGCCTTCTACGGCATGCACAATGAACTGGCCGAAATGACCGCGTGAGGCGGCAGGAGGAACCCGTGAGCTGGGACTACATGATCTACGAGACGCCCGAGCCGGGTATCGCGCGCATCGTCATGAACCGGCCCGAGGCCGCCAACGCCCAGGACAGCCAGTTCCTCTACGAACTGAACGCCGCGTTCGACCAGGCCGCCCGCGACGACGACGTGCGGGTGATCATCCTGGCCGCCAACGGCAAGCACTTCTCGTCGGGCCACGACATCCGCGAGACCAACCACCACGACAACCAGGAGCGCTACGCGCCCGTCACGCCCTACCAGCAGCACCGGCGCCCCGGCGCCGAGGGCCGCATGTCGCGCGAGGAGGAGCTGTACACCGGACTGTCCGAGCGGTGGCGCAACATCCCGAAGGTCACCATCGCCGCCGTCCAGGGCAAGTGCGTGTCGGGCGGCCTCCTGCTGTGCTGGCCCTGCGACCTGATCGTGGCCAGCGACGACGCCCAGTTCATCGAGGTGACCGTCGCCATGGGCATCGCCGGCGTGGAGTGGTTCGCCCACCCGTGGGAGATGAACGCCCGCAAGGCCAAGGAAATGCTGCTCACCGGCGATCCCATCGGCGCCGAGGAAGCCCGGCAGCTGGGGATGGTGAACCGGGTCGTGCCGCGCGCGGACCTGCCCGAGGCGACGCTGGAGCTCGCCCGCAAGATCGCCCGCCAGCCCAGCTTCGCGACCCGCATGGCGAAGCTCGCCGTGAACTCGGCCCAGGACGCCCAGGGCCGGCACTCCGCGATGCAGACCGCCTTCGCGCTGCACCAGCTGCAGCACAGCCACTGCATGGAGGTCTACGGGCTGCCCGTCTATCCCGGCGGCATCCACGCGGGCGTGAAGAAGAGCTACGCCGAGGGCGAGGAGCCCTTCCGCGCGCCCACCCCCGCCAAGGCCTGAACCGCGCCCTCCACGCGGAATGGCGGGTTCCGCCGAACGCCGTGTCCTTGAGGTTGGACGAGCCGCAAAGGCCGTCCCAACGAGGGGGCGACGGAGATGTCGGATCGGAACGGGAGTTTCGCGCGCGGAACCCAGCGCGGGGCGCTGCTGTCGGGCGCGGCGCTGGCGCTCGTCATGGGCGGGCCTGCGCTCGCACAGACGGCGGGTGAGACCGAGGCCGCCACGGTCGAGACCGTGGTGGTGACCGCCCAGAGGCGGGTCGAGGAGAACATCAAGGTCCCGGTGGCGGTCACCGCCGTCGGCGCGGCCGAGATCCAGAACATCACCGCCGGCTTCGTGACGGACATCGCCATCAAGGCGCCGAACGTCACCATGACGCCGGGCACCAACTCGCCGGTGATCCAGATCCGCGGCGTGAGCTCGCAGAGCAACATCAACGCCGGATTCCCGCCCGCCGTGGGCGTCTACGTGGACGAGGTCTACCAGGGCCGCGATCCGACCTTCAACACCATCCTCAACGACGTCCAGCGGGTCGAGGTGCTGCGCGGGCCGCAGGGGACGCTCTACGGAAAGAACACCATCGGCGGGGCGATCAACATCGTCACGGCCGAGCCGTCCAACACCTTCACCGCCTTCGGCGACGTCAGCTACGGCAACTACGACTTCATCCAGGGCCGCGCGACCGTGGCCGGGGCGATCGTGCCGGACCTGCTGATGGTCCGCCTGTCGGCCACCCACCGCCAGCGCGACGGCTACATGCGCAACACCGTCACGGGCGAGAAGCTGAACGACATCAACTCGGACGGCTTGCGCCTGGTGCTGGCGTCGCGGCCCAGCGAGCAGCTGCGCCTGCGGTTCTCGGCCGACTACTTCACGGAGAGCGGCACCAGCGCGCTGGAGACCGGCCCGGCCAACTTCCCGGCGCCGACCCCGGCGGTCCTGGCGGCGATCCCGCGGCAGGACGCGGAAGACAATGTCGTCCAGCTGAACAACCCCGAGGACGCGCACCGCGAGCTCTGGGGCTACATGGGCCGGCTGGACTACAGCTTCAGCGGCGCCGAGTTCACCTCGATCACCGCCTGGCGCAGCTACATCGCCACCTTCGTCGACGACAGCGACGGCCTGCCCCTGGACGCCTTCGACGTGGGCCGCGACGAGAAGGGCGAGAACTTCAGCCAGGAGTTCCGGCTGACCTCGACCGGCGAGGGCCCGTTCTCGTGGATCCTGGGCGCCTACTACTACGACGAGAACACCACCAACATCCGCAAGATCCACCTGGGCGCCCAGATGCCCGTGCTGCTGACCGGCGGCATGATCCCGGGCTTCGGCGGGGAGCGGGCGCAGACCTTCTCGACCATCGACGCCAAGAGCTACGCGGCCTTCGCCTCGGGCACGTGGCAGATCGCGCCGAAGGTGCGCCTGGCCGGCGGCATCCGCTGGACCCACGAGAAGAAGGACTTCTTCTACAGCCAGGTCCCGACCCAGACGTTCCTCAACCTGCCCAACGGCCTGCTGATCTCGAACTTCGCGGTTCGCATCCCGGCCGTGCGCGACACCTACAAGGACAGCCGCTGGACCGGCGACGTCAGCGTCTCGTACGACTTCACCGACGAGCAGACGGCCTATCTGAAGTACAGCCGCGGCTTCAAGGCGGGCGGCTTCCAGACCGACGTCATCTCGCCGCCGTTCAACGCGGCCGACCCGCTGGGCTTCGATCCCGAGACGGTCAACAACTACGAGGCCGGGTACAAGGCCTACTTCTTCGACCGCCGCCTGAGCCTGAACCTCGCCGCCTTCTATCTGAAGTGGAACGACAAGCAGGAGCAGATCTTCACGGGCCTGTCGTTCCTGATCCGCAACGCCGCCACCGCCTCCAGCCGCGGGCTCGAGATCGAGCTGACCGCGCGCCCCACGCGCAACCTGCTGCTGGACGCCAACGCGGCCTACCTGAAGGCCAAGTACGACAGCTTCCCCACCAGCCCGGCGCTGGAGGGCGAGCGCTTCCAGCTCACGCCCAAGTACACGGGCAGCCTGGGGGCGCAGTACACCTACCCGATCGCCGACGGTCTGGAGCTGTTCGTGCGCGGCGACCTGAACCACCGCAGCAGCAGCTACCTGCTGCCCAACGCCACCACGCGGCTGAACATCGAGGCGCTGACCACCATCAACGGCCGCCTGGGCGTGCAGTCGCAGGACGGCGGCTGGGGCGCCTACCTCTGGGGCAAGAACATCAACAACGACAAGGTGCTGGGCTCGGGCTCGCTGTTCCCCTTCCCGCGGGCGCAGATCACGACCCGCGCGCCGGGCTTCGGCCGCACCTACGGCGTCGAGTTGCGCAAGACGTTCTGAGCGCGAAACCTGTCGCCGGGGCCGCAGCGCGGCGGCCCCGGACCGGAGAGTTCCAAGGCCGCATGATCGAGTCCCCGTACTACACGCCCGAGCACGAGATCTTCCGCGCCGACGTGCGCCGGTTCCTGGACCGCGAGTGCGTTCCCAACCGGGTCGCCTGGCAGAAGGCCTGCAAGCCGCCGCGCGAGTTCTGGACCAAGGCCGGCGAGGCAGGCCTCCTGTGCCCGAAGGTCTCGCCGGAGTACGGCGGCGCCGGCGGCGACCTGTGGCACGGCTTCGTCATCATGGAGGAGCAGACGCGGGCCGCCTTCAACGAGCTGGCCTTCTACCTGCACTCCGACATCATCGCGCCCTACATCGAGCTCTACGGCACCGAGGACCAGAAGCGGCGCTACCTGCCGAAGATGGCGTCGGGCGAGATCGTCTCGGCCATCGCCATGACCGAGCCCGGGGCCGGCTCGGACCTGCAGGGGATCCGCACCCGGGCGCGGCGCGAGGGCGACCACTACGTCCTCGACGGCCAGAAGACCTTCATCAGCAACGCCCAGAACGCCGAGCTGATCGTGGTGGCCGCCAAGACCGATCCCGACGCCGGCGCGCGCGGCGTGAGCCTGCTGCTGCTCGACACGCCCGGCGCGGAGGGCTTCACCCTCGGCCGCAACCTCAAGAAGGTGGGCAACAAGGTGCAGGACACCTCCGAGCTCTTCTTCGAGGGCGTGCGCGTGCCGGTCGAGAACCTGCTGGGCGGCGTCGAGGGGCGGGGCTTCTACCAGCTCATGCAGCGGCTCCCCGAGGAACGGCTGATCATGGCCATGTCGGCGGTGGTGCAGATGGAATGCGCCGTCGACGAGACGGTCGCCTACGCCCGCAGCCGCGAGACGTTCGGCCGGAAGCTGGCCGACCACCAGGCGGTCCGTCACAAGCTGGCCGAGTGCAAGACGGTGGCGACCGTGGCGCGGGCCTACCTCGAGCGCTGCATCGACCTCTTCGTGGAGAACCGCTTCGACGCCCAGGCCGGCGCCATGGCCAAGTGGTGGACGACCGAGCGGTGCTGCGAGGTGATCGACGAGTGCCTGCAGCTGTTCGGCGGCTACGGCTACATGCGCGACACGCCGATCGCGCGCCGCTGGGCCGACGTGCGCCTCGGCCGCATCGCGGGCGGCACGAACGAGATCATGAAGGACCTGATCGGGCGGGCGCTATGAACACGCACCCCTCCGCGCCAGGCCTGTCGCCCGCGACGTCGCTGCCTTTCCGGGACGACCACGAGATGCTGCGCCAGACCGCGCGGCGCTTCTTCGAGACCGAGTGCGCGCCGCACCGCGAGGCGTGGGACGAGGCCGGCATGGTCCCGCGCGCGATCTGGCGGCGCGCGGGCGAGCTCGGGCTGCTTTGCCCGCGCATCGACCCGGCGTACGGCGGCGCCGGCGGCGACCTGCTGCACGCCATCGTGCTCACCGAGGAACAGGTGAAGGCGGGCGTCGTGGCGCCCATGATCTCGCTGCACAACGACGTGGTGGCGCCTTACCTGGTGGCGTACGGCTCGGAGGCGCAGAAGGCCCGCGCGCTGCCGAGGATGGCCACCGGCGAGTGGCTGGGCGCCATCGCCATGACCGAGCCCTCCGCCGGCAGCGACCTGCGCGGCATGAAGACCCGCGCGCGGCGCGACGGCGACGACTACGTGATCTCGGGCCAGAAGACCTTCATCAGCCACGGCGCCACGGCGGACCTCATCGTGCTGGCCGCCCAGGCCGAGGCGGGGATCAGCCTGTTCCTCGTGGAGACGGACGGGCTGGCGGGCTTCAGCCGCGGCGCGCCGCTGGACAAGATGGGCCAGTTCTCCGCCGACACGGCCGAGATCTTCTTCGACGAGGTCCGCCTGCCCGCCTCGGCCCTGCTGGGCGGCGAGGAGGGACGCGGCTTCGCCCAGCTGGGCGAGCGGCTGGTCGAGGAGCGGCTGATGACCGGCGTGGTCGCGCAGGCCTTCATGGAGACCGCGATCGACCACACGGTCGCCTACACCCGCGAACGCAAGGCCTTCGGCCAGCGGATCATCGATTTCCAGAACAGCCGCTTCCGGCTGGCGGAGGCCCGCACCGAGGCGGTGGTCTGCCGCACCTTCCTGGAGCGGTGCGTGACGAAGTTCATGGCCGGCCGCCTCGACGCCTCGGAAGCGGCGATGCTGAAGTGGTGGTCCACCGAGCAGCAGAACCGGATCGTCGACGCCTGCGTGCAGCTGCACGGCGGCTACGGCTACATGCTCGAGTACCCCATCGCCCGCATGTGGCTCGATAGCCGGGTCGCCAAGATCTACGGCGGCGCGAACGAGATCATGAAGGACATCATCGGCAGGGCCCTATGACCCACAGTCTCGACGCCCAGGCCGATCCGGGCGGGCCGCCCGTCCGCCTGACCCGCGACGGGGCGGTCGCCGTCCTCACGCTCAACCGGCCGGACGCGGCCAACACCATCGACGCGCCGCTCGCCGCCGCGTTCCGCGAGACCCTGGAGGCGCTCGACGGCGACGAGAGCGTGCGCGCCCTCTTGCTGCAGGGCGAAGGCCGGATGTTCTGCGCCGGAGGCGACCTGACCAGCTTCGCCGAGCAGGGGCTGGGCGCCGCGCGCTATGTGGAAGGCCTGATCGCCGACCTGCACGCCGGGCTGGAGCGGCTCTTCGCCTTCCACGCGCCCGTGGTGGCCGCGGTGCACGGCGCGGCCGCCGGGGCCGGGCTGGGCCTCGCCATGGCCGCGGACCTCGTCATCGCCGGCGAGAACGCGCGGTTCGTGATGGCCTACACGCGTTCGGGCCTGACGCCCGACGGCGGCACGAGCTGGGCGCTCCCGCGGCTGGTGGGCCTGCGGCGGGCGCTGGAGCTGACCTACCTGAACCCGACGCTGACCGCCGCGGAGGCGCGGGACCAGGGACTGGTCACCGAGGTCGTCCCCGACAGCGCCGTGGGCGCCCGCGCCGGCGAACTGGCCCGCGAACTCGCCGCGGGACCGACGGCCGCCTACGCCGCGGCGCGCCGCCTGCTGCGCGAGTCGATCCGGCCGGAGTACGCCGCCCACCTGCGCCGGGAAGCGGTCGGCATCGTCGAGGCCTTCTCGAGCCGCGACGGCCTCGAAGGCGTCCGCGCCTTCCAGGAGCGCCGCGCGCCGGTGTTCCATGGCCGCTGACGGCGCGGACCGCGACCTTCCGTTCTGGCGGCTGGCCGTCTACGCCCTCCCGGCGGTCCCGATGTCGTTCCTGTTCGTGCCGCTGACCGCCCTGCTGCCGGCGTTCTACGCCCAGGAGCTGGGCCTCAGCCTGAGCGTGGTCGGCGGGTTCCTGCTGGTCTCGCGGCTGTTCGACATGGTCGTGGACCCGTTCCTCGGCCGGCTCTCGGACGGGACCCGGTCGAGGTACGGCCGCCGCAAGCCCTGGATCGCCCTGGGCGCGCCGATCTGCATGGTGGGCGCGGTCCTGGTGTTCATGCCGCCCGCCCAGATCGGCGGCTGGTGGCTGCTGATGGCCACCGCGGTGATCTACTTCGGCGCCTCGATGCTGGGGCTGTCCCACGCCGCCTGGGGCGCCGAGATCGTCCAGAGCTACCACGGCCGCTCGAAGGTCGCCGGCTTCCGCGAGAGCGCCAATGTGCTGGGCATCGTCGTCGCCTCGTCCGTCCCCGCCATCACCGCGCTGCAGGGCCACGGCATCGACCGCTACACCATGGCGGTGATGGGCTGGACGGTGGTCATCCTGACCCCCCTGACCGCCTGGGCCGCGCTGCGCTTCGTGCCCGAGCGGCTCGCGCCGCCCGAGACGCCGTCCCCGTGGCTTCCGGCGCTGAGGAGCCTGCTGCGTAACCGGCCCTTCTGCCTGCTGTGCGCGGGCTATGTGGTGCTCAACATCGGCGCGGGCATCACCAACGCCACCCTGGTCTTCTTCATCTCGCACTACCTCAAGCAGCCCGAGGTGATCGGGCCGACCCTGCTGGCGTCGTTCGGCGCGGTGCTGGCGGGCGTGCCGTTCTGGGTGGCGGTCAGCCGGCGCATCGGCAAGCACCGCGCCGCGGGCCTGTCGCTGCTGGTCGCCATCTCGCTCAGCGGCCTGCTCGCCACCCAGCTCAGGCCCGGCGACGGCTGGCTGTTCGTGGCGCTGATGGCCGTGCTGGGGATCACCAGCGCCGCGTTCCTCACCCTGCCGCTGGGCATCATGGGCGACGTCATCGACTACGACACGCTGAAGACCGGCGAGTCGCGCGGCGGCCTGTTCTTCGGCTTCTGGGCGTTCTTCTCGCAGATCTCGCCCGCCATCGCGGTCGGCGCGGCGCTGCCCCTGCTGGAGGCGGCCGGCTTCCATCCCCGCGGCCCGAACGCGCCCGAGGCGCTGCAGGCCCTGCGGTACGTCTACTGTCTGGCGCCCATCCCGTTCTTCCTGTTCGGGGCCTGGATGTTCCTGACCTTCCCGCTCGATGCGCGGCGCCACGGCATCGTGCGCCGCCGGCTGGACCGGCGCGCCGCGCGCCCGTCCCCGCCGGCGCAAACCGTTTCCGCACCCCCCTTGGAGGCGTCATGAACTTCGAAGACTTCCGCGGCCATGACGCCGTGGGGCTCGCCGAGCGGGTCGCGCGCCGCGACGTGAGCCCGGACGAGCTGCTGGACGCGGTCCTCGCGCGCATGGACGCGGTCAACGGCCGCCTGAACGCCGTGATCGCCACCTACGAGGCCGAGGCGCGCGCGGCCATCAAGGCCGGCCTGCCGGACGGTCCGCTGAAGGGCGTGCCCTATCCGATCAAGGACATCTCGGTGCACATGGCCGGCAAGCCCACGGGCGCCGGATCGCGCCTCTTCAGGGACCTGGTGGTCGAGAACGACAGCGCGATCGTGGCCGCGTACCGCAGGGCCGGTCTGGTCCTGTTCGGCAAGACCAACACGCCGGAATTCGGGATCGCCACGGTGACCGAGCCGGTGGCGAACGGCGCCACGCTGAACCCCTGGAACGAGGCCGTCACGCCCGGCGGCTCCTCGGGCGGGGCGTCCGCGGCGGTGGCCGCCGGCATCGTGCCCGCCGCGCACGGCAGCGACGGCGGCGGCTCGATCCGCACGCCCGCCTCCTGCTGCGGCCTGTTCGGCCTCAAGCCGTCGCGCGGCCGGGTCTCGCTCTCGCCGGCGGGCGAGGGGTGGGGCGGCCTGTCGGTACAGCACGCCCTGACCCGCTCCGTGCGCGACAGCGCGACCCTGCTGGACATCGCCTGCCAGCCGCAGCCCGGGGACCCCTACTGGCTGGAGCCGCCGGCGCGTCCGTTCGCGTCCGAGGTGCGGCGCGACCCCGGCCGCCTGCAGATCGGCTTCACCACCGACGCCCTGATCTGGGGCGAGCTGTTCCCGGAGAACGTGAAGGCCGTGCGCGACGCCGCCCGGCTCTGCGAGGCGCTGGGCCACCACGTGGAGGAAGCCAGGCCCGACGTCGATTTCCAGCAGATGGCCCTGCACGCCAACACCGCCGTCAGTTCGGCCACCGCGGCCAATCTCGAGAACGAGGCGGCCCGCCGCGGCGCGCCGATCCGCGAGGACGAGGTCGAGACCCTGACCTGGCAGATCTACCAGACCGGCCTGGGCTTCAGCGGCGTCCAGGTGGCCCAGGCCATCCAGCACCTGCACGCCCTCAGCCGCCGGCTCGCGGCCTTCTTCGAGCGCTACGACATCCTGCTCCTGGCCACCAACGGCAAGCCGCCGCAGCCGAAGGGCAGCATCGACATGAACGCGGCCGATCTCTCCGACTACGCCGAGCGGCTCTACAGCTTCATCCCCAACACCCAGCCGTTCAACGTCGGCGGCCAGCCGGCGATGAGCGTGCCGCTCGCCTGGACGGACGACGGCCTGCCGATCGGCGTGCAGTTCGTGGCGCGCGGCGGCGCGGAGGCGCTGCTGTTCCGCCTGGCCGGCCAGCTCGAGCGCGCCCAGCCCTGGTTCCACAAGGTTCCCGCCCTATGACGCGTCCCTCCGTCCGCATCGCCGGCGTGGGCATGACCCCCTTCGCCACCCCGCGCCAGGCCCGGCCCTATACGGAGCTGGCGGCCGAGGCGGCCCGCGGCGCCCTGGCCGACTGCGGGCTGGCGTACGATCGCGTGCAGCAGGTCTTCGCCGGCTACGTCTACGGCGACTCCACCAGCGGCCAGCGCGCCGCCTACGAGGTCGGCCTCACGGGCGTCCCGGTGGTCAACGTCAACAACAACTGCTCCACGGGGTCCACGGCGCTGTTCCTGGCGCGCCAGGCGGTGGAGAGCGGCGAGGTCGACTGCGCCCTGGCGCTCGGCTTCGAGCAGATGCCGGCCGGCGCCATCGCCGAGACCTTCGCGGATCGCCCGAGCCCGCTCGAACCGTTCCTGGAGGTGGCCGACCGCCGTCACGGGGCCAGCGACGCGCCGCTCGCGCTGCGGCTCTTCGGCGGCGCCGGGCGGGACTACGCCGACGCGTACGGCGTCGCCCCCGAGACCTTCGCCCGCGTCGCCGTCAAGGCGCGCGCCCACGCCGCGAACAACCCCAATGCGGTGTTCCGCGATCCGCTCACCGTCGAGGCGGTGATGGCGAGCCCCATGATGTTCGAGCCGGTGCTCACGCGGCTGCAGTGCTGCCCGCCCACTTGCGGGGCGGCGGCGGCCGTCGTGGTGTCGGACGCCTTCGTCCGGCGGCATGGTCTTTCCGACGCCGTCCGCCTGCGGGCCCAGGCGATGACCACGGATCGGGCCGACAGCTTCGCCGGCGACATGACGGCGGCGGTGGGGATGGGGCTGACCCGCCGGGCCGCGGACGCCGTCTACGCCGCGGCCGGGGTGGAGCCCGCCGACATCCCGGTGGTGGAGCTGCACGACTGCTTCACCGTCAACGAGGTGCTCAGCTACGAGGCCCTGGGGCTGGCGCCCGCCGGCGGCGCCGAGCGCCTGATCGCCGACGGCGGCAACACCTACGGCGGTCGCCACGTGGTCAACCCGTCGGGCGGGCTCCTCGCCAAGGGCCACCCGCTCGGCGCGACGGGCCTGGCGCAGTGCTACGAGCTGGTCCAGCAGCTGCGCGGTCGCGCCGGCGCGCGGCAGGTGGAGGGCGCGCGGCTCGCGCTGCAGCACAACCTGGGCCTGGGCGGCGCCTGCGTCGTCACCCTCTACGAGGGCGGCGTCCCGGCCTAGCCTGGCCGCCGCCCCCTACGATCCGCCCGCGGAGACCTGCTCGCGGCTGCGCAAGGCCGCGAGATTGGCCTCGTGGGCGGCGCGGTTGATGGGGAAGCGGGAGACGATGAACATCGCCACGATGTTGCCGCCCACGATCAGCGGCACGGCGATCAGGACCAGCTGGTTCATGATCCCCATGTCCACCGTTCCCGGCAGCGCCTTCGCCGGGAAGGCGACCCAGCTCAGGAGCGCGCCGGCGACCACCGCGCCCAGGGCCGCGCCCCATTTGTCGAGCAGGCCGAACGCGCCGTAGAGCACGCCCTCCGATCGCAGGCCCGACTTCACGGCCACGTCGTCGGCGGCGTCCGCCAGCAGCGAATTGAACATCACCAGAAAGCCGATCGAGAAGGCGGTCGCGAAGAACGCGGCGGCGACCAGCATGACCACCAGGGCGGTCGAACCGTTGGGCGGCGTCATCCCCAGGCTCCGCGCCACGAAGGGGAGGCTGAAGCTGATCGCCCAGCCGACGTAGCAGCACATCAGGAACGGCGTCTTGCCGATGCGGGCGGAAATGCGCGGCGCGGCCCACAGCATGGCGATGGCCGCGAACGGGGAGACGAACAGCACATAGGCCATCTGCTGCGGCTTCAGCAGCCAGAAGTGCAGCGAGAAATAGGCCTGCAGGCCGAACTGCACGCCCCCGCCGAAGCCGTTGAGCAGCGTCGTGCCCATCAGGAACTGCATCGGGCGCTGCCGGACGATGAAGAGCATCTCGCCGGCGGTCTCGCGGATCGTGACCTTGCGCACGGGGGGCACGTGCAGGTGGCGGATGCGGCCGTGCGTGCTGAGGGTGGCGACGATGATCACGAAGAACATCACGGCCGCCGCGAAGAGCCCGAATTCGGCGTACCGCTCGCGGTTCAGCACGCCCAGGGGATTGGCGGCGTCCTCGCGCAGGAAGACCTGGTAGAGGATCGCGCTCATCGCGGCGGCGCCGCCGTAGATGAAGAGATAGCGCCACGCGATCAGGGCGGTGCGTTCGTCGTAGGCGGGGGCCAGTTCCGGCGCCAGCGCCAGCGAGGGGATCTCGTAGAACGACACCGCGATCCGCACGAACAGCAGCATGCCGACCATGAAGGCCAGGAGGCCGACGGTCCCCAGGCCCTCGGGGGCGTGCCACATGGCGATGATCCCCACCGCCGCCGGGAGGGCCGAGGCGTACATGAGCAGGTGCCGGCGGCCCAGCGGCGTGCGCAGGTTGTCCGAGAAGCGGCCGATCATCGGGTCGATGACGCTGTCGACGAGGATGGTCAGGGCGAGCGCCATGCCGACCCACGCCGCCTCGAGCCCGATCACCTGGTTGAAGTAGAGCTGCAGCACGCCGCCCGACAGCACCGTCGCCGAGACGCCGTACGCCAGCGACCCGAAGCCGTACCCGAGCCGCACGCCGAGGCTGAGCGGCGGCGCGCCCCCGGCCTGGGACTGGGCCGTCACGCGGCGCCGCCCGCGGGCCGGGCCGCGAGGAGGGCGCCGCCGAGCAGTTCCTGCAGGCGCGGCGTGGTCGGGTAGGGCTGGTGGCGGTACTGCCGGAACCCTTCGGCCAGCTCGACGCCGAAGAGCCGGCCCTGCCGGCGGGTCCAGGCCTCCATGGAGGCCCCGTGGTCGTCGATGCCGTGCTGCTTGGCGACCCAGGCCGCCTGGCTCCGGTGGCAGGCCAGCATGGCGCGCTTGGTCTCGAACGCCGCGGCGACATCGGCCCCGAACTCGGGATCGACCCGCCCGCCCGTGCGGTCGTGGCCGCCGATCGGGTCGCAGAGGTAGAGGTGCGGAATGCCCTCGAGCGGCGCGGCGTCGCCGGTGCGGTAGTTGGGGACCGGGGCGGCGAAACAGGCGTCCCGGACCAGCAGGCCGATGGCCTCGTGATCCGGGTGGTAGTCCACCGGCGAGGACGCGATCACGACGTCGGGCCGGACCTCGCGGAGCAGTTCGGTGACGCGCCGCCGGGTGGGATCGTCGCTGAAGACCCCCAGGTCGGGGAGGCCGAGGCAGCGGTAGTCCGCGCCGATCAGGGCCGCCGCCTCGGCGGCCTCGGCCATGCGGATGCGGGCCGTCTCCTGCGGCTCGTGCTCGGCGGACCCGCAGTCGCCGGCGGTGGCGGTCACGAGGGTGACGTGATGTCCGCTGCGGGCGAGCAGGGCCAGGGCGCCCGCCGCCAGCATCTCGATGTCGTCAGGGTGGGCGTGGACCGCCAGGATGCGGGCCATCCGGTCACCCGTCCCGCTTGGGAAGGTCGAGACCTTGATTGACGTGAACGCGCCAGGGGTAGTGGTCGCCTTCGCCCTCGACGCCCACCGCCGACAGGTGGTTGGCGACCGCCTTGCGCCAGCCGCGCGAGACGTTGGCCGTGGTCATGTGCGGTGTCTTGGAGTGGTGGAAGGTCACGGAGCCACGGCGGATCGGGCAGACCACCGTGCGGCTTTCGTCCGGCGAGCACATCAGAAGGTCGCTGGCCATGCCCTCCACGCGCCGATGCTCGAGGATGCCGTCCCGGTGGCCGCGGTCGATGAAGTGCATGCAGCCGTTGGTGGCGTCGACGTCCTGCAGCGGGATCCAGCAGGTGACCCCCTTGTCCTCGAGGGCGCGGCCCCAGTAGCCCTCGTCCTGGTGCCACTCGGTGGGCACGCTCTTGCCGGCCGGCTTGGCCAGGTACTGGTCGTACCAGAAGGCCATGGGCTTCCCCATCAGCGCCGAACCGAACTCGACGAGCCACTTGCGGTAGGGCTGGTCGGCGATCTCCTTCCAGACCAGCGACGGCCAGGACTGCACGATACGGAACGAGCGGTTCTCGCGATCCTCGCTTTCGTCCCACGCCCAGTCGAAGGCCAGGCGCTCCTTGTCGGTCAGCAGGCTCTCGCACTTGGTTTCGAGGAGGTCGAGGTCGGCCTTCGGGATGGCGTCCTCCACCACCAGCCAGCCATGCTCGGCGAAGAAATCCAGATCTCTCTGGGTCGGGGCGGGGAACGGCATGGGGGTGGTCTCGACGCTTGACCGAAGGGCTGGCAGAAAGTTAGTGGTCACTAAGTAATTGGTCAAGGACACGGATGTGAGAGAGGACTGCGCCCCGCTGGCCTACGCCGGACCGACGGCCGAGCGGGTGGCCTTTCCGCTGGGGGGACTCGGCGCGGGCATGGTCTGCCTGTCGGGCGCGGGGGCGCTGACGGCGGTGTCCGTCCGCAACGCGCCCGCGCTCCTGAACGAGCCCTTCGTGTTCGCGGCGGTGCGGTGGTCGACGGCCGCGGGGCAGGGCGCGCGCGTGCTCGAGGGCCCGACGCCGGGATGGAAGGTCACCTTCCCCTGGCCCGACTCGACGGGCACCGGACGGGGCCAGCAGGGCAAGACGTTCGGCCTCCCGCGCTTCCCGGGCGCCGCGTTCCAGGCGCGCTTCCCGTTCGCCACGCTGACCCTGGATCCCGGCGAGGGGCCGCTGGCCTGCCGGGTCGTCGGCTGGAGCCCGTTCGTGCCGGGCGACGCCGACGCCTCCAGCCTGCCGGTGGCCGGGCTGGAGTACGAGATCGAGAACCGCTCGCCGGAGCCGGCCGAGGTGATCCTCTCGTTCCATGCTCGCAACTTCATGCGCGTGGCCGGCGCGACGGCGCCCGCCGGCGTCGCCGCCTCGGGCCAAGCGGTCACGCTCTGGCAGTCCGCCGGCGACGATCGGCCCGAGGACGAGGGCGCCTTCACCATCGCCTGCGACGCGCCCGGGACCGTGGCCAGCGCGCGCTGGTTCCGCGGCGGCTGGTGGGACCCGGTGACCGACCTCTGGCGCGGCGTCGCCGAAGGTCGGATTCCGCCCGCGGGGGCGCACGAGGAGGGCGCGCCCAGCGACGGCGGCAGCCTCTATGTCCCGTTCGTGCTGGCGCCGGGCGAGCGCCGGCGCGTCGGCGTCCGGCTCTCGTGGTACGTCCCCAGGACGTCGCTGCGGCGCGGCGGCGGACCGTTCGACCCGGAAGGCCGTCACGACGGGACCGAGACGCACGTCCCCTGGTACGCCGGCCGCTTCCAGAGCCGCGAGGCGCTGGCGGCGTTCTGGGCCGACAACTACGACCGGCTGCGACGGGAGTCCGAGGCGTTCGCGACGTGCCTCACCGACCAGGTCCTGCCGCCGGAGGTGCTCGAGGCCGTCAGCGCCAACCTCACAATCCTGAAGTCGCCCACCGTGGAGCGCCAGGCCGATGGCCGGATCTTCATGTGGGAGGGCTGCGCCGACAACGAGGGCAGCTTCGAGGGTTCGTGCACCCACGTGTTCAACTACGCCCAGTCGATGGCGCACCTGTTTCCGGCGTTGGAGCGGACGCTGCGCGAGACCGAGTTCTTCGTGAACCAGGACGAGACGGGCCATCAGAACTTCCGCGCGCAGCTTCCGATCCGGCCCAACCCGCGGCGCGCGCGGCCGGCGGCCGACGGGCAGCTGGGCGGGATCGTGAAGGCCTATCGCGACTGGCGCATCAGCGGCGACGACGCGTGGCTGACGCGTCTCTGGCCGCGCGTCGCGGCCAGCCTCGACTACGCGATCCGCACCTGGGACCCGGGTGAGGAAGGCTGGCTCACCGAGCCGCACCACAACACCTACGACATCGAGTTCTGGGGCCCCGACGGGATGGCCGGGACCATCTACCTCGCCGCCCTCCGGGCCGCGGCGGAGATTGCCGAAGCGGTGGGCGCGCCGGCGGATCGCTACCGGGCGCTCTCCGAAAAGGCGACCGCGCGGCTGGAAGGCGACCTCTTCAACGGCGAGTACTTCATCCAGCAGGTCCGGTGGGACGAGCGGGCCCTCGAGGGGCGGATCTCGGCCGAGACCCGCGCCAGCATCGAGCGCGAGGGGCCGAAGTACCAGTACGCCGGGGGCTGCCTCTCGGACGGGGTCGTGGGCGAGTGGATGGCGCGGGTGTCGGGCCTGGCGACCGGCCTCGACGGCGGGAAGGTCGCTTCGCACCTTCGCGCCGTGCACCGCTACAACTTCCGCCCCTCGCTCCGCGATCACGCCAACCCGCAGCGGCCGGCCTACGCGCTGGGCGACGAGGCGGCCCTGCTGCTCTGCAGCTGGCCCCACGGCGCGGCCCCGCACTTCCCGTTCGTCTACAGCGACGAGGCGTGGACGGGCATCGAGTACCAGGTCGCCGCCCACCTGATCCTGTGCGGGGAGGTCGATGCGGGGCTCGAGATCGTGCGGGCGGCCCGCTCCCGATACGACGGCCGGGTCCGCAACCCGTTCAGCGAGTTCGAGTGGGGGCACTGGTACGGGCGCGCCATGTCTTCGTGGTCGCTGCTGCAGGCGATGACCGGCCAGGACTACGACGCGCGCCGCCGGCAGCTGACCCTGGCGCCGGCCGTCCCGGGCGACGTCTCGGCCCTGCTCGCCACCGAGACCGGCTACGGGCTGGTCGGCGTGCGCGACGGCGAGCCCTTCGTCCAGGTCCGGAGCGGCCGGATCGAGGTCGACACCCTCGACTACCGGCCCTTCGCCCGCGCGTCATGATCGCCATCGAGACCTTTCCGACCGCCGACGCGATGGGCGAGAGCCTGGCGCGCGAGATCCTCGCCGGGCTGCGCGACGCCGAGGCGGCGGGGCGGACCTACGTCCTGGGCTGCCCGGCCGGCCGCACGCCGCTGCCGGTGTACGCGGCGCTGGCGCGCGGGGCGCGCGGCCTGGACCTCGGCCGGCTGCACCTGATCCTGATGGACGAGTTCCTCGTCCGGGACGGCGAGGCCTGGCGGCGCGCGCCGACGTCCGCCCACCACAGCTGCGCGGGCTTCGCCATGCGCCACCTCGTGGCGTCGCTGCCGGGACTGCCGCCGGAGAACCTCCATGTGCCGGAGCCCGACGCGCCCGCCGCCTACGACGCGCTGATCGGGGACCTGGGCGGGATCGACCTCTTCCTGCTGGCCTCCGGCGCGACGGACGGGCACGTGGCGTTCAATCCGCCGGGCACGCCCCTGGACAGCACCACGCGGATCGTCGCCCTGGCGCAGGAGACGCGGCAGGACAACCTCGCGACCTTCCCGGACTTCCGGTCCCTCGAGCAGGTCCCGACCCACGGCGTGAGCATCGGCCTGGGCACGATCGCGCGCCACTCGCGGGCGGCGGCGATGATGCTGCACGGCGCGCACAAGGGGCCGGCGCTGCGGCGCCTGCGCAGCCTGGACCGGTTCAGCCCGTCGTGGCCCGCGAGCGTCGTCTACGCCTGCCGAAACCCCCGAATCCTGGCGGACGCCGCGGCGGCGGAAGCGGCGTCGGCCCCTGGCTCAAAGCCGGTTGTCAAAACACCTAGTGACCACTAAGTGTCCGTTGGACCCGGGCCTGCCCGACGCTTCTGGAGTTCCCATGCAGCAACGCAAACGACATCGGATCGCGGTCATCGGCCTGGGCATGCGGCTCGGGAT